>NZ_QQPQ01000018.1 GCF_003346715.1 Oceanispirochaeta sp. M1 | reverse complement strand
CTGTCCAAACGTTGTAGTATGATGACTCATAGCCGATTTCCTTTTGTTGTATTGTTTTAGTCGACTTAAGAATAAACGGAGATCGGCTTTTATAAAACCCCTTTCAAATTATCTTGGACAGCTGTGATGAGTGCTATTGTTTTTCGCCATATTTCCCCCAGATTTTTTTCACCAAAAGCGTTCAAATCAATCCTGCTGCCTTCTTCTGCACTGGCAGCGGCGGCCTCGATCATAACATGATTATATATTGAATCTCGAATTCCGGGAAAATCTGATAATTCTTCATTTCTGATAAGTGCGATAAAAGAATCAAAATTCTTCCGGGGAATAAGGGGGCAGGGGATGGTCTTCCATTCACCAGTTTCTATAAGGAATAACTTGTAACTGTCATTACTCTTTTCAGGAGTGATCCTTATAGATCCCTTCTCGCCGCAGATCAGAATTTCCAGTCCGTCTTTCTCTCCTGCGGCAGTTCTGCTTGTATTGATCAGAACGTTTGCTCCATTCTGCATCTCCAGAAGACTCTGGGCATCGTCCATACTGTCCAGTTGTGTCCCCTTCAATTCGTTAGAACCCTTATTAATACGATTCATGCTGCAGGAAACAGTCTCTGCGTATCCGCAAAAATAGGAAGCCAGATCAAAGAGGTGAGACCCCAGATCTCCCAGAACACCATGGCTGGAATATTCTTCTGTCAGCCGCCAGAACCAGGCGGAGGTCTCATGCCAGTCTCCGTAGTCATGGTTCAGTACCCATCCCTGCCGGTAATGGAGCTCCATCCGATGAATCTTCCCCAGGCAGTTCTCATCAACTGCCTGTCGGGCAGCAGCAATCGCAGGAATTGATCTTTTAGAAAAGTTTATGACTAATTTCTGAGCAGCAAAATCTTCGGGGCTGAAAGTGTTCAGTATTTCAAAAGGAACGGCAAAGGGTTTTTCTGTTAGAAGGGCTATGCCTGATTCAGTGCAGGATTTGAAGATCTCTCCGTGTAATTTATCAACGGAGCAGTTGATTATACCGTCAATTTTACTTTGCTTTCCCTCATCGGGAATCAGTGACTTCCAGTCTGTGGTTCCCGAAGGAATATTCCATTTTTCACAGAATCTATTAAGCTTGGTCTCCGAGGGATCACAGCAGCCGACAATTGTTACATCTTTTATCTTTGAAAGATTATAGGCGTAGTAGTTCCCCATATTCCCACAGCCGATCAGAGCAATTCTTGTGGTATTACTTCTCATAGGGCACCCCTGTGGATTCGCGTATAATAAAGCCTGAATCAATCAACAAAGCCTTCTCTTTTTCTATTGTTCCGCTGAGTCTTTGAGATAAAAGATCCATGGCATCCGAACCCATCCGTACAACAGGGTTGTGAATAGTAGAAAGCCCCGGAACAGAATCTCGGGCAGGTCCCAGATTATCAAAACCGATAAGGCTTATATCTTCGGGAATCTTTATATTCTCTTTCTTGCAGTACTCCATAACACCCAGGGCACATCGGTCAGATCCAGTCATAATGGCTGTAGGTCTGTTCGGGCTGTTGAGCAGTTTTTCCGCGGCAGAGATCCCGCTTCGTTTTGAAAAATTACCTTCTCTGAGAGTGAATCCCATTCCCTGGTCAGTGCAGAGTTTCTCAAATACTGCCAATCGTTCTTTTCCATCCCAGTAATTTATATCACCTTGAATATAAGCAACATGTTTATGTCCCAGACCTTTGAGATGGGAAAGGGCGTCCCGGGTTCCGGCATAGGGATCACAGTTGACGCAGTCAGCACCTTCTACAATATTGTTTACAAGAACAAAAGGGACCTTATGACCCATGAGTCCTTCGAAGCGGGGATCATCCAGAGGGGTTACTGAAAATATGAACCCATCTAATTCCTTGCTGTAGATCATCTCGCTCAGATCTTTATATTTCTCACCCACTTTATCCAGAACAATGGTGACTGAGTAACCAAGGGCTTCGGCTTTCTGCAGCACTCCATCCAGGAGCCTGGGAAAGTAGCTTCGTGTAAAGGGAGAGAAAGATTTATAGGTTCGAACGACAAGTCCGACGCGCATTGTTTTTTTACTTGCCAGGAGGACTGCCTGTCTATTCGGTATATAACCAAGTTCAGTAGCGATCTTCTTTATTTTCTTTTTAACTTCATCCGAAATCAGGGTGGAATCGTTCAGGGCGCGGGATACAGTGGATTCTGCCACTCCTGCTGCTTTGGCAACTTCCGCCCTGCTTACTCTCTTTCTCAAGTTCTCCCCCGTTTCGTTTGTAAAAAATGAAAGCCGGATCGTTGTGACCCGGCTTAAATATTATAGCATTATTCAGATTCTAGTAAACAGAATCAGCTTCGTAGAAGTCTGCAACATTGTCTGCTGTAAGCAGAACTGAAGGAATAACTACAGATATGGGAGAAGAAGCTTCGTGAAAGCTGTCAGATTTTTCGCCTAATGCAACGGCTACGGCGTAGTCGATGGCGTCGGCAATCATCATGGGGTGATATGTTACGGTTGCTCTTACAAGAGGATCTCCGTCCATGATCATTTTCATAACAACTTTGGAACCGGCTCCACCAAGGAAGGTGTGGATGTCGGATCTTCCGGACTCTTTGTAAGCCTGAAGAACACCGCGCAGAACATCATCATCCTGACAGAACACTGCATCAATCTTGGGGTACTGGCTGAGGAATGTTTCCATCAGTTCCAGACCTTTCTGTGTAGACCAGTTGGCAAATTCGTAGGAGTCTCCGCCAAGAAGGTTGGTAATAGAGGACTCTTTATCGATTTCAGCAAAGAAACCGTCCATTCTTTCTTTGTCGATGGGAACGGGAAGTCCACCCATACTGATAACATTTCCACCATTGGATTTTGCCATCATTTCTTTAGCCAGCCACTGGCCGCTCAGTGTACCCATCTGGGGATTGTTACCGGCAAGGTTTACATAGCCAAAGTCAGTTTCAGACATACCACGGTCAACAACGATACATTTAACACCAGCCGCGTGAGCTTCTTTTACAATAGGAGTAAGAGGTGCTGATTCATGGGGAAGGATTACAAGGTAATCAATACCGATAGCCATAAGATTTTCAACGGCCTGAATCTGTGTAGAGGGGGAGTCAGCGGTAACAACGCTGAATTTGAACTGACCATCATACTGCTCTTCCAGCTCTTTTACTCTTTTGTTTGCCCACCATACGATTCCACCGGTCCAACCGTGGTCAGCACTGGGAATTGAAATACCGATAGTCTGTACGTCACTATCCTGCTGTCCAGCAGCAAAAACACCGCCCATGGCAAATGCAGCCATTAGGCAAACCAATAAAAACTTTTTCATAGAATTTCCTCCGTTATTTTTTATATTGCAGTAACACTGCAACTATAATCACAACACCCTTTGCAGCCAGCTGAAGGTATGAAGATACCCCTGCCAGAACCAGCATGTTATTGATCATTCCAAGCATAATTGCCCCTAAGACCGTACCGATAATGCTTCCCCGGCCTCCGGTCATTGGAGTTCCTCCAATTACAACCGCCGCAATGGCATCAAGCTCATATCCGGAACAATCCGAGGGATTGACACAGTTCAATCTGGATGACCAGAGCAGTGCAGTTACACCAACTGTAAATCCTGTTATTGCGTAGGGGATGAATCGGATAAGATTGATATTGATAGCCGAGTATCGAGCTACCTGCTCATTGGCTCCCACGGCACAGATATAACGTCCTGTCCGCGTATGGTTCAGGAATACATGCAGAACTCCTGCGATAATAAAGAACATCCATACCGGTACGGGAAGCCCTAAAACTGATCCTGAACCGATTATTCCATACCCCTTGTTAATTGATTCAATATTTCCCGCCTGGGCAAAATAGATGACCAGGGAACGGTAGATCGACATGGTACCAAGGGTGGCTATAAAAGGAGCAATGCGCCATTTTGTTATTAGAAAACCATTTATTGCACCAAGAAAGGTGGCAAAGATAAGGGCCGTCAATACACCTGCAGCCACACCGCCCGGGCTGTCTGCTCCGAAGGAGTTCATAGCAAAAATTGCAACTCCTCCCGCAAAGGCTGTCATTGATCCGACTGAAAGGTCAAAGCCCCCTGATATAATTATCAGTGTCATACCCAGTGAAATGATTCCTGTATAGGATATCTGTCTCAGCAGGGTTATGAGGTTGCGGGTTCTCAGAAAGTAGGGCCAACCCATCACTGTTGCAATCAGGAACAAAGCGAGAAACCCGATCAGGGTCGTATGGTTTCTCCAGTTGAAGTTCTTCCGGATCTCTCCCAAAGAAGCTGTTTTATTTGATATCATACCTGTTCCATCACCTTCACGCCTGTGGCGTAAAACATGATTTCCTCCTCATTAATTTGTTCGCCGGTCAGCTCTCCGGCAATTTTTCCTTCCCGAAGAACATAGACTCTGGTACAGAGTCCAATGATTTCTTCAAGTTCGGAAGAGATGACTATCAGAGAGAATCCCTGTTCAGTCAGCTGATTGATGAACTGGTAAATTTCACTTTTAGCGTTGATGTCTATACCGCGGGTCGGTTCATCCAGAATCAGAATCTCCGGTTCCGTGTCCATCCATTTGGATAGATACACCTTCTGCTGATTTCCTCCGCTCAAATACTGTAGTTCTGTTTTAAGGGAGGCTGTTTTCGTCTTGAATAACTCGACATACTTACTGGCGGTATCCTGTATTTTCTTTTTATCCAGCAGGATATTTGTATACTGTTTGAGGGATATAAGAGTTGTGTTGGCCAGCAAGTCAAAGCTTGTATGTATGCCTCTTCCCTGTCTATCTTCACTGATGTAGCCAAGTTTGTTTTCAATAGCCTTACGGGGGGACGTTATCTCCACTTCCTGACCCTTTATGCTTATGGTTCCACTCTTCTTTGAGCGCAGACCCATTACAGCTTCGGCGAACTCAGTTCTTCCTGCACCTACCAATCCGGCAAGTCCCAGGATTTCACCTTTTTTCAAAGATAAGTTGATGTTAGAGAGCTTATTTTCAACATCGAGTCCCCGGACAGACAGTACTTCTTCATCCATATCCGGAGTACTTTTCGGGGGGAATATTGTTGAAAGTTCTCTTCCCACCATCTTCTGTGCCATCTGATGCTCGTCGATGAGGTCAATTTCACTGACACTGACCAGAACACCATCTCTAAGAACGGCAACCCTGTCACAGATGGTTTTAACCTCTTTCAGTTTATGCGAAACAAATATCATGGTGACCCCATCGTCTCTGAGTCTGTTCATCAGATCAAAAAGGATATTGATTTCATGATGAGTCAAAGTTGTGGTGGGTTCATCAAAGATAAGAATCTTTGCATCATGGACCAGGGCTTTTGAGACCTCCACCATCTGTTTTTCTGCAACGCTGAGGGAGGATATCATTGATTCCACAGAGATCTCTGTTTCCAGACGGCTCAGGAGAGATCTGGATACGGTACGCATCTCTGTTTTATTCAGAAGTCCATTCTTTTTCCGGAGTTCACTGCCAAGAAAAATGTTCTCAAAGACATTCAGGCTGTCCACAAGGTTGAATTCCTGTGGAACCATGGCTATTCCATGGCGTTTGGCAGCCTGGGCATCCTTGATCTGAATTGTTTCACCATTCAGACTCAGGGAGCCGCCCGAAGGGGTGTAGATCCCGTTGATAATCTTGATCAGTGTTGATTTTCCGGCACCGTTCTCACCGATAAGACCGAGTATCTCTCCCCGTCTTAAAGGCAGATTGATACCGTCAAGAACAGTTACTCCGGAGAATTCTTTGGATATGGATTGAATCTCAAGAATTGGTTTGTCCGACATCAGTTCTCCATTGCACCGTCAAAATTGACTGTGGAAGGTGAAAAATTCATCTTCCTGACGTATTCAAGAGATTCAGCAGCACCGAATTCTCTATCCATTCCGTTATCTTCCCATTCCACAGAGAGGGGACCTGTATAGTCCATATCATTCAGTTCACGGATGATTGCATCAAAATCAACCTGTCCGTGACCGATAGATCTGAAGTTCCATCCTCTGCGGCTGTCTCCGAAGGCCAGATGAGAACCTAATATTCCGCTACGGCCATCAAGAGTCACAGAAGCGTCCTTCATATGTACATGGTAAGTTCTATAAGCAAAGTCTCTCAGGAAGAGGTGGGGACTTACTCCCTGCCAAATCAGATGGCTGGGGTCAAAGTTCAATCCCAGGGTGGGGCGGTCTTCAAAGACTTCAAAGAGTTTCTTTGTTGACCAGTAGTCATAGGCTATTTCAGAGGGGTGAACTTCAAGGGCAAACTTGACACCCAGCTTGTCAAACTCATCAAAGATAGGGGTCCAGAGCTCTTTTACTTTCTCATATCCCTCTTCTATCATCTCATCACTGGTCTGGGGGAAAGAGTAGAGGTACTTCCATATGGGAGAGCCCATAAAACCGGTAACAACAGTACAACCCATGGCTGCTGCGGCTCGTCCTGTATGGATCATCTCTTCGACTCCCCATTTGCGGATTTCATCAGGCTTTCCCTGATATTCTGCAGGTGCGAATCCATCAAGTCGGGGGTCGTTATAATCACCCACACATTGTCCTGAGAGGTGGGCTCCCAGAGCAAAGCTCTTTAAACCGTTTTTCTTAAGAGTTTCCAGTTTTTCTTCAACATATGATTTGTCTGAAGAGGCTTTACGGACATCCATATGATCACCCCAGCAGGCAATCTCCAATCCGTCGTATCCAATTTTTTTAATCAGGGGGCAAAGGTCGTTAAAGGGTATGTCTGCCCATTGTCCGGTAAAAATTGTTACAGGTCTTCCCATTTTAAAATCTCCTTATATTTCGAGACTTATCTGCAGTCTCACTCTCTTTTTCTCAGAGCCGAAAGGCCCCGGTTCTATTTTCTTTAATTGATCAGAAATCAATCCAGTTTGAGTTTTTCTCTGAGCTTTCAACACATTTTTCAATGAAATTGACACCATTGGCACCATCAAGGGGAGTGGGGAAATCAAGTTGATCTTCTGTGGGAATTCCACCGCTGTTCTTGACCGAAACAGCATCGATATAGGTTGAATAAATGTTGGCGAAGGCTTCAAGATAGCCCTCTACATGACCTGAGGGGAGCCGGATATATGATGCAGGATGATCATAAAAATCATCACGCCCACGGGATGCCACTTTGACATGTTCACCTTTCTTGGATATTTTCAGATAGTTGGGATCTTCCTGACGCCAGGATATGGAACCTTCAGAACCGTAGATCCTGAAACTAAGGTCATTATCATGACCCCAGGCGATCTGAGAGGACCAGTAAAGACCTTTTGCTCCACCCTTGTAGTTGAGCATTATGACTGCATTGTCATCCAGTTTTCTGCCATCCACCATTTTGTCCAGTCTGGCACTGAGCTGCTCTATCTCCAGTCCTGTAACGTAGGAGATCATGTTTTCAACATGACTTCCTATATCACCTACACAGTTTGAAATTCCTGACTGAGCAGGATCAGTCCGCCAGGCGGCCTGTTTATTAGCAGGGTCGTTTTCAACGGCTTCCGCCAGCCATTCCTGAGGGTATTCAGCGTTTACAAAACGTATATCACCGATTTCTCCCTGTTTTATCATCTCTCTAGCCTGTTTTACGGCGGGGTATCCTGTGTAGGTATAGGTCACCGCAAAGAGAAGGTTTTTGTCTTCTGCCAGTTTTTGAAGCTGAATCGCTTCATCGTAGTTTGTTGTCAGGGGCTTATCACATACAACATTTATGCCGTTTTCCAGAAATGCTCTGGCAATGGTGAAGTGGGAGCTGTTGGGGGTAACGATGGATACAAAATTAATTCCGTCTTCTCTTTCAGATTCCGCTTCGGCCATTTCCATATAGGATTCGTAAAGACGGTCCTTACTGACTCCCAGGGTTTCTCCTGTTTCAAGGGTCAGAGGGAGGGATCGGGAGAAACAGCCTGCTGCCAGGGTTGCTTTTCCATCCAGGCCTATAGCTTTTCTGTGAACTTCACCAATGAAAGATCCGCCTCCTCCGCCGACCATTCCATAAGTGATTTTCCCAGATGCATTGTTACTTTTACTTGCTTCAATCATTTCATGACTCCGTAATGCACGCGTGTGCACTTAATGTGAAAAAAAATCTGATTTCTTCTGGATTTACAATGTAATTCCTCTCATATCTCTGAAATCAGGTCGATAGAGCGTGATTTGATGCACGCGCGTGCATCAAAGATATCACTCCTCTGTTTAGCTGTCAAGATCAAATCGTATCACCTTTTAATAAGAGTGATTTAAGAGAAAAGACAAGATTCGTGATTAACTGGTAGAATGCTGCTATGAACAAATTGTTGACGAAATACATATACTCTCTTCCATCTCAGTGGGGCTGGAGTGATCAGTGGGATTCTCTATTCAGAATTTTTGTTTTAATTCTGATCATCGGGCTCCTTACCTGGCTTGTCCGGATTATTGCAAATCTTATTATTAAAAAACCTCTGACTAGAATTGTTGAGAAATCCCGATTTCATTGGGATGATATAGCACTTAAAACGGGTGTATTCAGAAATACAGTCAATCTGATTCCGGCTCTCTTTCTCTGGAATATGATGTTTATCGCTCTACCTGATGCCAGTGAGAGTCGTCTGGTTGTTCAAAAAGCAGTCAGCCTCTGGATACTGGTTGTGTTTGCACGAATACTGATCTCTGTTATTGATGCTCTTCATGCAATGTATAACAGGCGGTCCAGTGCTGCACAGCATCCTATTAAGGGTGTTCTTCAGGCAGTAAAGATAGTCATTCTGGTTGCCATAGGGCTTATCGGTATTGCTATCATAACCGGAAATCCCATATCGGGTGTTCTAGGCGGACTGGGTGCTCTTTCTGCAGTGATTATGCTCATTTTCAAAGATCCCATCCTGGGTCTTGTATCCGGGTTTCAGCTGGCTGCCAATGATATGGTAAGCATCGGGGACTGGATTGAGGTTCCGGCTTACGGAGCAGATGGAGATGTTATCGATATCGGCCTCCAAACCGTTACCGTACAGAACTGGGACAAAACCTACTCAACCATCCCTGTATCGGCCCTTCTTTCAGGAACTTTTAAAAACTGGAGAGGGATGACACATGCCGGAGGGCGCAGGATAAAGAGATCCATCCCTTTAAACATGAACAGTATCCGTTATTTAACTAATGATGAAATCAGAGAACTTGAAGATATTCATATCCTGAAACCTTATCTGAAGCAGCGGAAGGATGAAATCCTGAAATGGAATAAATTAAACAATATTGATGAGGAAAATGATGCCAGGGTCAATGGACGCCATATGACGAATATCGGCGTGTTCAGAGCCTATGTGGGCTTCTATCTTAAATCACACCCCTCGGTGCGCCAGGATATGACCCTCCTTGTGCGGCAGCTTGAACCGGGACCGAAGGGGCTCCCCCTGGAGATCTATGTCTTTTCCAATGATCTCAACTGGGGTAATTTCGAGAATATTCAATCAGATATATTTGATCATCTCCTGGCATCCCTTTCTCACTTTGGTTTAAAAGTGTTTCAGGAACCCACGGGGCTTGATTTTGCGGAGCTGCGTTAATATGAAATATATAGGTGCCCATGTCAGTGCGGCAGGGGGTGTAAAGAATGCTCCCTTTAATGCAAAGAAGATCGGAGCTACCGCCTTTGCTCTTTTCACAAAGAATCAGAAGCAGTGGAAGGCGAAAGATCTGAGTGATGAGGATGTAAACTCATTCAAGGCGGCCATGGAAGAGAACGGATATACTTCCAGGCAGGTCCTTCCCCATGATTCCTACCTTATAAACCTCGGGAATAAAGATCAGGAGAAGTGGGATAAGAGTGTTAATGCTTTTATAGATGAGCTGCAGCGCGTGGAGCAGTTGGGACTGACCATGCTGAACTTTCACCCCGGGGCACATCTGAAACAGTACTCCGAAGATGACTGTCTTAAAAGGATTGCCCAAGGGATGAATCTTGCAGCATCCAGGACTGAATCTGCTGTAATGGTTATAGAGAATACTGCAGGTCAGGGATCAGCCATAGGCTGGAAATTCGAAGACCTTGCAAGACTCATTGAACTCTGCGAAGACAAATCAAGGGTGGGAGTCTGCCTGGATACCTGTCATATGTTTGCAGCGGGCTATGATATCAGGACAACAGAATCTTTCGAGGCCGTATTTTCAGAATTTGAGAAAACTGTAGGATTTGAGTGGCTTCGGGGAATGCATATAAATGATGCCAAATCCGAACTGGGAAGCCGGGTAGACCGGCATCATAGCCTGGGTCAGGGAAATATCGGCTGGGGAGCCTTTGAGCGAATCGCTGCAGATTCCCGCTTTGACGGTATCCCTCTGGTGCTGGAAACCATTGATGATTCTATCTGGGCCGAAGAGATCAGTCGATTGCAGTCATTCCTTTAATGCTTTCAAAAGTAGGGAAAACTCTTCTGCGCAATCACCGCATATTGCAAGGTGCTGCTCAATTAACTGTACCATTTCAGGAGCATCTCTCCGTTTGAGTATAAAATCTGCATACTCTTCCATATGTTCAAAAACACTCTGACAGTCCAGTTCCTCGGCACAGCTGTTTTTTATCATAGTGAGGAGTACATCTGTATGTCCTGCATGGGTATGCATTTTTTTTCCAGGTTTCATTTTCATTCTGACTTCCTCATCTCTTAGACCTGCTCTCCCTGTCATATCTTACTATCATATCTTACTAACAATCAGCTAATTTCCCATCTCGGCGATATCAATGCTGTTTATACCCCTTGATTCTATGGCTGTTTTTAATTTCATCCTGGCATCATGAAGCAGTTTATAGATTCCATTTCTGGTAGACCCTGTCCGTCTGGCAATTTCATCCAGAGGCATGGCATATTTCATTCTGTAAACCATAGCGGTTCTCTGTTTCTGACTTAGTTCTTCATCAATGAGAGTATTGCATAGTTGGGCCATCTCTTTTCTCAATAATTTTTTTTCAGGCGACATATATATTGGATAACCCTTTGCTGTATTCAGGAAGGATTCATCTTTTTCAAATTTTTCTAAAGACACATTTTGCCAGGATTTATGTCTAATTTCATTTAAAACAGTATTAACCGCAATTTTCATTGCCCAGCTGGTAAAAAGAGCCTCTCCGGAATATGTGTCTATATTTCCCACTATTCTGATCATTGCCTCCTGACAGAGATCTTCCAGATTCTCTTTGTTAAGCTTCTTATGATTTTTGAAGCTATATCCTAATCCATTTAATAGATATTCCCTCAGTTCTTCCAGAGTCCTGTTATATTCAGCATGTTCCTTATTGAGGTAAAGAATCCAATCATTGTTGCTTCTGTTTAAAGATGTCTTCACAGTAGATAAGTTTATTATCTTTTTCGGAGGATTACAAAAAAGATTCCTATTAAATAATATAAAATAAGTAATATAACACCTTGTCATCTTGTCTATAGAATCAGAACAGGAAGTCCTGTCCTTTACTAATTTGTTAAGGAGATTCTATATGAATAAAGTATTTTTACTGATTTTATTTGTCCTATCCTCTTTTACTTCTGTCTTTGCAGAGGGTGCTGCAGAAGAACCAACGAACTATATGGCTTATGAAGGCAGTCATAAAGATGTATGGAAACTGGAAGCCACTGATCCTCTGCTTATTGGTGGATATGGTGATAACTTTGTCTATGATGGAAAAAATGTAGTTCCTTTAGAAGGAAAGGCCACGGTTGAAGTAAATGCCAAAAAAAATACCGGAAAAATGATTGTAGAATTCAAAGGTACAATCAATCCTGAAGCTGGTGTGAGTCATACCGGGGATATCAGGATCGAATATACAGAATTTGATGAAGGATCAGAATTCTGGGAAGGTGGAATTGCAGACTTTGTATATATTCATGGTGACACAGGGCAGGAAGCTCCTGTTATGCCCAAGGTTAAATCTGATCTGGCATCCTGGGGCCCGGCTGATGTGTATGTAAATGATGAACTTGTGTATGAAGCTCTGGTTGGGCATATGATGTATACAGAAGCATCAAGAAACAAGAAAGATTATGCAATATATAATGCTGATAAGAGTGCTTATTATTCTCCCATGAAGCCTGCAGATGGCTCTATCGCTCATCCTGACGAGATGGAACTCCATTTTGTTGCCCATACTGTAGAACCGGATACAGGAAACTTTCCTCCCCATACTGTCTGGATTCATTTGAACTTCATAACAGTAAAAGATATGTGATATTGAGCTTTCAATTTGACTTCGGAACCGGGCCGCATTAGGTTTTCAACAGATGCTGCCCGGTTTTTTAATGAGGAGATTATATATGGCTTACGAGATTCTATGGAGAGTTCATGCCATACTGATGAGTACTTCTTTTATTAGTATGTTATGTGCTGTAGTAATATCAATTGTCTGGAAAAAGAGAAAATGGAGATATAAAGTTCACAGAAGATTGGGTCTGTATGCCGGGATTTCCGGTGTTACAGCTCTTATTACTGCTGTGGTAATGGTTCAGATTAACAGTGGATACCATTTAACATCCCGTCATGCGTTGGGAGGTGCTTTTACTGCCACTCTGCTTATAGCTACTCCTCTGATCGCGCTTGGAATTAAAACATCAAAAAAGAAAAAACTCCTGAAAAGGGTTCATAAAGTTTCTGGTTATCTGACCCTCCTTTTTATGACCGTTAGTATATTCTTCGGTCTGCTCTTTGTGGGCCTGATCAATATCCCAGAAAAGAAAAAGAGCTCTGATATTGCAGAACCAAAGATGTCTTCACTTACTGAACAGACCGTAAATACTGTCACTGTCTCGGGAATAACATTTACATGGGAGATCATAGGAGACTATATGGAAGCTACTCTTGAAGCTGAAACTGAGGGCTGGATCGCCATAGGTCTCAATCCCGAACAGATGATGCAGGGAGCCGATTTTATCATTGGATATGTGAAGGATGATGAAGTATTTATCCAGGATGATTACGGTTCCTGGCTTACATCTCATGTCTCTGATGATTCCATGGGAGGGAGTGACGATATTGAAATCCTCGGCGGAGAAGAAAAGAAGAAGAGAACGACGATCCGCTTCAGAAAAGCTCTGACATCGGCCGATGAGTTTGATCACAATATTGTCAGGGGAGAAACAATCAGCGTACTCTTTGCTCTGGGTACTAAGGACGATTTCACATCCATGCATAAGGGTAGGGGGAAAATAGATATCACCTTTTAGTGTCCGGAAATTGAAATAGGTTCACATTCTCTTTTTTATAACATAAATAAAGCAGGAAGTAATCAAAAGACGCAGAATCATAAAGAAATGGATTAACTATTCTACTCATCTCTTTGGTGGGGTTTGCTGTAGCCCCTCAAACATTTCTTCTCCTGCCTTAACCAGCGTATCCCTGCAAGCACATTGTTTATCATCTTCAGTCAATGTTCTTAGTTCTGTCACTGTACCTCTCATCAGACTCTCAATATCTACATTATTATTGCGGCATTCACTAGGACTGTGCCCCGTAGCTTTCTTAAATATTCGTGAAAAATAATTGGGATCCCGGAAACCGGTTTGCAGGGCAATCTCTCTGATTTTTAATTCAGGATTCAGTAGAAGTTCAGCTGCCCTTTGGAGCCGGTAGACGGTCAAAAAATCACAGAATCCCTGACCCATTTTATTTTTGAAGCATTCTGAAAAGTAATTTGGATTCATTGCCGCCTCTGAAGCTGCCTCATCCAGTGAAATATCTCTGAAATAATTTTTATATATTAAATTGAGAGCTCGCTGTATCCGCTTATCCTGTATGGTAGGGAGTTCGCATGAAGAAGAAAAAATATTCTCCAAGCGCTGTACTTTATTCTGCATTTCGCTAATCTGCTTCTTTTCCGTTTGTATTTCTTTCAGAATTCCGGCAGCCTGAAAAAGAGCTTTACGAACAGATGATTTTTCGATGGGTTTTATAAGGTAATCCAATACTCCGTTTTTCATGGCTCTCCGGGCAAATTCAAATTCTTCATATCCACTAATTATGATTACCTGAGTGTCTGGACTCATTTTTTTTACAGCTTCCAGCAGTTCAAGCCCCCCGAATCCGGGCATTTTGATATCTGTAATCAGTATGTCCGGATTGACTCTTTGACAGAGCTCCAGTCCATCAATGCCGTCCCTTGCTTCTCCCAAAAGAACGAATCCTTCATCTTCTGTGGGGAGGTATGAGCAGACCAGGCTGCGTATCCAATATTCATCATCTACAACTACAACTGTAAATGTCACTCAGTCCTCCTCCATTTCAATCCGATAGGGAAATGTTAATGTGACTTCCGTTCCTCCACCAATACGCGGTTTGATCAAAACCCCCGACGAATATCCGAAATGAAGCTTCAGCCTGGCATCTACATTATACAGACCCATTCCACCGACCTTTTCCACATTCCTTTCAGCAATTCCATTCCTGAATTTTGCATTAATCTCCTCAGCACGTAATGGATCGATATCCGGTCCATTGTTTTCCACTGTCAGAAGAATAAGGTCTTCTACTCTTTTTCCTCTGATGACCAGCAGACCATCCCGTCGACATTCTTCCAGTCCGTATTTAAAAGCATTTTCAACCAGGGGCTGTAAAATAAGTTTCACTGTCCAGCATTCTGAAATCCCTTCCTCAATTTGATACTCCACACGGAAACGATCTCCAAAGCGGAATTCCTGAATTTTAAGATAGTGCTCAATATTTTCCAGTTCCCGGGCGACAGTTACAACCTCTTTCGTCCCGATGCTGAAGCGGAAGACCTTTGCCAGAGATGCCGTGATATCCACAACTTCCTGATTTCCCTGGGCCTGGGATATTCCACGGATGACATCCAGTGTATTGTACAGAAAGTGTGGGTTAATCTGCGCCTGAAGAGCATTCATCTGCGCCCGATTCTTCTCTTCTTCCTTCCGGGCGATATTGGCAACGAGTACCTGTAGATGATCACTCATCCGGTTTATACCTTTTACCAGAGACCTTAGATCATTGTTGGCCACCTCGGGCAGTCTTCGGCTGAAATCTCCGCTTCCCATCTGCTCCATGGCATCAATAACCCTACTGAGAGGTCCTGTAATTCTCCGGGAGACAACAATAGAGAAGAAGACAGAAAGAACAAGGACAGAAAAAACCAAAACCATAAAAATCCAGAGTGTAATGCCCCTTCCTGAAAACAGTTCCTTCGGCCAGAGACGTGCAACCAGAGTCCAGTCAAAATTTTCAAGGGTGAAGGAAAACTCCTGCATCCCCCTGCGGGCCGGCGGGATTATGCCGCCTTTTCCCATAGAGGAACCAAGGACTTGACCATCTCCATCCAGAAGCATGATATAGCCGTTGCTTCCCAGAGGGTATTCCTCCAGAGTTTCGGCAATAAGACGCTCCTCTAGATCAATCTGAATAAGAGTCCCTTCCTCAGGGTTTCCCATACGAGTGACCTTGCGGACAACACTGATGGTCGTAGATACCGGGTCATCTTCTGAAGCCGCAGCATATCCCGCAAGATGAAGGGGGATTATCCGATACCCGTAAGGCTGATTAAAAAGCTCTTCAACCCAGGAGGAAGAAAGCAGTTCTTCTCTGTTAAAATCAAGCAGACTGGAGTAGACCCGCTGATGATTATCAATCAGATAGATTGATTCAATAAATGGATAGACCTGACGGAGAGTATCCAGATAAGAATTGGTGTCCTTTATCTCCCGAATCCGTTCAGACAGAGGGATTTCATTATACTGGAAAAACAGGGGGGATGAGATGGTATGAACAATCAACTGTTTCTGAGCCGTGGCGATATCTTCCGCCAGGTAATCAAGTTTTTGTCCGGCCTGCCGGACCAGTTCCCGGTTATAGCTGACAATCTCTTTATCTAGGAATTTCTTCAGCTGCCAGCCACCGTAAATACCGAGGATTCCGGTGGGCAAAAGTGCAGTACACAGCAATGCGGCAAGTATTTCCTTGCCTATGGTCAGGTTCATAAGTTTCCGGCGCAGCCGGGAGAGGCTCTTTATCATAACAGATCCTGAACTGAGTGCCTTATTCTGTTATTCATCATCACAACCTTTCCCGTTCCGCCGGTAAGCAGACGATTCAGAATGACTCTCAAGATACTCCCCCCCATGGGGGGAGTCAAGAGAGGTTAACTGATGAAACACATCCGCGCTATAGCAGCGCCGATTACCGTATCTGTGGAGTTGAGTGAAAGCTGTTCATGCCACAGTTGTCTATAGTTGAAAAACTCAGCAGCCTTCCGGACAGATTCTTCTGACGCCTGTTTAACAAAATCCCTGGACGATTCTGCATCAAAATGATCCGAATACCCTTTCAGCAGAGCAGAGACAGCATGCTCGGGAAGATCCTTTGAATCATCCAAAAATGCTCCCGGATAAGGATTCAACAGATCATAACTGAAGTTTTCCTGAGGACATTGTTTCCGGTGTTCAGTCAGTTTGGTCTTCATATAAAGAAACCGTCTGATATCCGCCTTCAGTTTTCTGACATTGTCTCCCGCCTGACTGCCCGTCGAATCGGGTGGCAGATGTACAATTCCAATATCTTGGTGAAAATAAAACCGGATGCCTTTCATCAGAGCATTGATCACATAATCATAATCTTCACCTCGGGGAATAAAGGGATCATGACATACCCGAGCGATCGTATCTCTCCGGAAAACCATATTCCCGCCGAAGGCTACAGATCCCGGGGCAGGAGAGCTCTCTCCGGACATGGCTATTTTCAGAGCCTCATTCATGTAATAATTCTTTTTCAGGAAGATATTCTCTTCCTGAAAAAGAGCTTCGGCACCCTTCAGACGAAATTCGCCCTCCCTGTCGTAGTAAGGACCGGCCATACCGCCGATATCATCGTTCTCATTCATTGCGTTTAGCGCTTTTTTCAGATACTCACGGTCTTCAACAATCTCATCATCATCAATACCGATTACAAATTCAGCTCCACTGCAATAGGGAACAAACAGCTGCACATTCCGGATGTTGCCATAGCTATCCATCTTAAGCAGAGGTGTTTTCAATAGACTGTTGATCTGCTCCACCTCTGTGGGAGTCACAAGATACAGCTTTTTTTCAGACCGGAAGGGTTCGAGTATCTGCTCAACCCTTTTTCGAACCTTCTGAAGGTATTCTATATGTGTTACAGCCAGAACGATAAGAAGATTGAAATCTCCCGACAAGCGACAGAGGCTGCCCATTGTCCGGCTCAGGGTTTCTTCTCCATCCGGAGATGTGGGATGATCAAAATCAATACAGGGTGGGTTGTCAGGAGATCCATAATCTCCCCAGTATGTGGGTATGGTTATCCATAGTTTTTCATAATTTATCATTGATGTCTCTTATCCTTTGACCGCACCAGCGGTCATTCCTTCAATAACCTGCTTCTGCAGTATCACATATGCAACCATCAGAGGAACTATGGCTAAAGCCAGTCCGGCGGTCAGCATTCCATAATCAGTCGTGTAGGGGCCGCGGAGAGCCATGATTCCCTGTGTCAGGGTCTTATATTCAGCCTTAGCGATCAAAACCGAGGCGAAGAGGTACTCGTTCCAGTATTGGAGGAACGACAGTATTCCCACGGTGGCAAGTGCCGGTTTAGCCATAGGCAGTATGATTCTGAAAAAGGTAGTTCCCGATCCGCAGCCGTCAATAACAGCCGCCTCCTCCATCTCCACCGGAATAGTCTTAAAGAACCCGGTCAGGACAAAGATTCCAAAGGAGATCCCGCTAACAGCATAGATCAGTATCAGTCCTGCCCGCGTGTTGATCAGTCCCAGATTACGGATAATGATGAAAGAGGGAATAACAATGGCCTGGAGGGGGACCATTATTCCCAGAGTGAAATATGTAAACAGTAGCCTGTTTTTCCATTTTCGAGCCAAAACATAGGCGGCCATAGAAGCAAACAGCAGAGTCAGCGCCAGAGCAATAACTGAGACAATAACACTATTCCTGAAGCAGGTTCCGATAGAGGCCTTTATCCAGGCATTATAATAGTTATTAAAACGAAGACTCGTCGGTAAGGAGAAGGCGGAGGTAAATATTTCATCCGTCGTTTTCAGAGAACTTATAATCACCCAGAAAAAGGGATAGATCATTGTGATGGCCAGCAGGGTGAGAAAGACATGAGTCAGCCGTGTTTTTCCATTGATTTGCATTACAGAATCCTCAATATTCGGCGGTTTCCCGGGGAAACGCCCTTTTTAAAATCGCCGTCAAACCGAGGGCGTAAATCAAAATTGTCATGGTAACAGCACTCCCGTAACCAAAGCGGTGATGGGAGAATGCGGTTTTAAACATATACAGAGACAGATAACTGGACCGCACACCGGGGCCGCCGTCTGTTAATGCCAGAGGCAAGGCAAATGACTTCAGACATCCGGTCACACTGAGGATGAAGCAGATCTGTATTACATGTGTCAGAAGAGGAATGATGATCCGGAAGAAAACTGTTTTCTTCGACGCACCGTCAATAAGAGCACTCTCGTATAAGGAAGAAGGTATTCCCTGTAGGCCGGCATAGAAAATAACGATATAGTAGCCGATATACCTCCATACATCCGGAGCAATCACCGATCCCAGAACCAGATCAGAATCAGAAAGCCAGTTCCTTCGTCCCTCCGGTCCCATCAGTAATTCCAAAAGAGAATTCAAAGGTCCAAGCTCACCGTTATACAGCAGAGCGAATAGAGTTCCGATGGCAATCGGACTGATAACCACTGGAAAGAAATATATTGTCCGGTAAATTTCTGATTTTTTGCCCATACCATGCAGAATGAAACTGACAAGAAAAGCAATGGGCAGCTGAAAAATTAAAGAAGCGGCGATCAGAACAGCCGTATTTTTGAAGGTAATCCAGTAATCGGGATCACTTAACAGTTCCCTGTAATTCTGAAGTCCCACAAAAGTTTTAGCGCCAATGGCATTCCAGGAAAAGAATCCGTATCCTGCGGAAAGAAAAATAGGTAGGATCATCAAAACCGAATACAGAAGGAATGCCGGAGCCAGAAATGCCAGGCAGAAGGGTGTGTCATGGTGTTTCAAGAGAATTGCTCCTTAACTATTCCCAGAGAGGAATGCCGCTCCGGGAATAAATAATTATATTAAAATCCCTACTGCAGTCGATTCAGACCTTTCTGAATTTTTTCTACAAACTCATCAGGAGTAACAGCACCTGCATATAGTTCATCACAAGCACTCTTATATCCATCGAAGGTTACCAGAGTAGGAAAAAAGAATTCGTGAATGCCATAGATATCCTGTTCGGAAGTAAAGTTCTGCACCATGTCAAAAAGAGTATCCTGCCCTTCAGGGAGTTCCAGTATCTTTGCGGGGAATCCTTTTCCGTTGAGAGCCACATCGGTATAGACCTTATCTGAGAGAAGGTAATCTGTCAGAGTGACAACTGCTGCCTGTTTTGCAGGATCATTGAAGGATTTCTTATTGATCAGATTGCTGATTGAGATCCCTCCTACAGTGAATCCGGCAGAGGAATTCTCGGCACCGGGGATGGACGGTACGGGAATCAGAACGGATTCCTCAACAATCTCTGTATTGAAATCACTGATTTTCCAGGGGAAAGAAAAAATCATGGCCGCTTTCCGGCTGTTGTACAAGGCAGTCTGAGGTCCCCATCCGCCGTTTGTTATGGTATCAGAGGGCATAATCTTCCACTCAATCAGGTCAGCGATCGCATCCGCCGCCCTGTGATTGGCATTGGTATCGAAATTAAGAGTACCGGCAAGAGCCTGTGCATCTGCATAACCATCTGCAGCCTGAAAGGCCAGTGAGCTGAAGAACAGGTGACCCGGATCTCCTTTGATACTGCCCATACTTAAAGGAATTATACCGTTTTCTCTAAAAACACCTGCAATCTGCTCCAGATCAGACCATGTTTCAGGTAGATCCAGGCCATAGCTGTCAAAGAGTGCCTTATTCGCCAGAAAGAATCCTTTGAAACTGGAAACAGGAAATCCATAGTTCTGTCCATCCACTTCAGTGGCCGACCAGGCACCGGCGCTAAAACTATCACGGGAAACCTTGTTGGTAACGGCCAGGTAGTCATTTACATTGAGGATGATGTCATTTTCCGCCATATCTCTCAGATTTGTCTCATAGCTCCAGTACTGATAGATATCAGGAGTTTCTCCGGCTGCTATTTCTACCTGGATTTTCTGTTTGTGGTCGAGTCCGGGGGTACATTCTAATTCGAGAATAAATTCATCCTCTACCGCGTCGGCATAGATTTTCATCTGCTCATCAAAATCACCTGTCCATTGATAGGCGTAGCGAATGACGGGTTTTACGGCTCCTGATGAATCTTTCTGACCACTGCAGTACACCGATAGAGTAACAGCCAGGATCAATACTGTAATGAAAAAATTTCGTTTCATAGTTCCTTCCTTTGTTTGATAACGATTTGTTATTCAGGCCAATATATCCTTGCCCAGATGAGCTGTAAAGAAGAGTATATTCAGATTTACTGGAGGATATTCAGTACAGGACTGAAAAAGATTCTTTTCATGTTTTTCTTACGAAGTAAGATCATTACAATCAGGGAGAAACGTCAAGAGTGAAGTTAATTCTCTTCCCTAATATACGACTTCACTTGCCTTTGTTCGATCCGAATAATTACCATTTTTGCTACTGCGGCTAATGTTTATTTCCACCCTTTTGAGTGATTCCTATATACTTCTGAAGTAGTATCTATACTGATAAATCATCTCGGAGGAATAAGATCATATGAAAGAGTTTTACACGGTCGGAGAGGTTTCCAAGCTTTTTAATGTTTCGACGGAGACCCTGCGGTACTACGATAGAATCCAATTGATCAAACCCTGGAAAAAAGGGGGGAACGGCTATCGCTACTATTCCAAAGCCCAGTTTGAAATGATCTCTACAATAATATTTCTACGTACGGCAGGCACATCCATCGAAAAGCTCCAGAGTATTCTGAACCAGGATAGTCCCCATATGATTCAGATGGAGCTTGAGCATCACCGAATAGAGATTCGTCAAAAGATAGAGCATCTGAAATCTCTTGAAACAAGAGTGGATTCTCTTTTTGAGAATATCAGGGATGTCAGTACGGACGGTCTTATGGAAATAAAGAAAATGCCTACGTTCTGGATTATTTCCAAGGAATTTGAAAAAGACCGAGATGAGCTTGAGATCAATGAGATTGTCAGAATCAATAAGGCAACCAGCGATGAGTGGATCTCTTTTGCAAATATTTTTTCAACAATAGAAATGAATGATCTTCTGACCCGCAACTATCACAGATATAAGAGCTACGGCTTCATCTCAGAATATCCCTGTGAGACAAAATCAGCAGATCTTTCCATCGTGGAAAGCCGGCTCTACGCCTGTGCCAATGCCAGGATTCTTCGTATCGATCTGGAAGATATCGATAGGGTTTATGACAATTTGATTAAGTTTATAGACCAGGAGGGTTTTACCATAGACGGAGAGGCCATCGAGAGGAATGTTCTCGATCTGTTTCATGGCAATAACAGAGAGTTTATTCATTATTTTAAAATTTACATACCAGTAAAGAGAGTTTAATCACGATACATGGCAAGGAATACCGCAGTAGACCAGAGATCTGTACTCTAAACTATTGCTAATGATCTCCAAGAGGCATCTAAAGTTATTGTCAGCCCCTGAACCGAGGGGAATTATGCATTTCATTTGAGAAATAAAACCACAAAAAAAAATAGAACCTGGGATTTTTCTTGACCTTTGTGTAACACAAAGGTTCATAATCATCTCAGGGTCGAAAAATCTCAGAAGGAAAACCGCATGATAAACCAAGTTAATCCCCATAAAGAACATATCACGTTGAGAAAGAAAATCATGATCTGTCTCGCTGCTGGAGCCGATGCCATACTCGGCACCGTCGTACACGCCGCCTACATGAAGTACTATACAGACTTTATCGGCCTCGATGCCAAGTTATACGGTCTGATGTATCTTATTTTTGGTATCTGGAACGCTGTGAACGATCCGCTTCTCGGTATTTATTCAGACAAAAAAAAGTATATAGAAGGTAAGGGTAAAGCCGTTTACCTTATGAAAAGAACGGCGCCGCTCATGGTTTTCAGTATGATAGCCATGCTGTATGCCAGTCCATCATGGAATCAGTGGGTTATATTCGGATATCTCCTGGTTGTCATGTTTCTCTACGATACAGCGAGCACCCTCTTCGGAATAAATTATAAAATTTATCTCCTCTATATCGCCACGTCTCCTGAAGAGAGAACCCAGTTCAGTATTATTCAGAAATACGTCAATATGCTGCCTGCCTTTGTGGCCGGACTGATTCCCGTTTGGTTTCTGACGGGAGATTACTCCATGGCTGTCATTAAGATGGTCTTTATCATTTCAGGATTGATCGGTGCGGCACTTTTCAGTTTCACACTCATCTATTTGAAAGATTATCCCGAATTCTACAAGCACCAGGAATTCGCCGATGACTTTGATTTCAAAAAGAATATGAAATTGATCTTCACTTCCAGAAGCTTTCTCACATTTGTCATGTTCGCTTTTCTTATAACAGGTGTGCAGCGATCTTATTACACCCTCTATATCTATTACATGGACAATGTTATGAACGTTTCCGAAACGCTGGCTCTCCTGCCTGATGTTTTTGGAGCAGTTGTTCAACTAGCCATTTATCCCCTTGTCGCCAGGATTGTGAGGAAAGTGGGTTGTCGCGATACGATCAAGCATTTTACCTGGTTCTCCCTTCTGGGATTTGCAGGACTGGTCTTCGTTCCTTCATACTGGATGGTGGTCCTCTGTTACGGTTTTATCATGATTGGATTTGCCGCTTACTGGGCGGTCCTGGATCCTATGTTCGGAACCTTAATCGATGAAAATGAGATTCAGTCGGGCGAGCGGAAAGCGGGATTCTTCATGGGGCTTATGGCCGTCGTGACCATTCCGGCTCAATCATTTATTGTCTTTCTCTTCACAATGTTAATCTCCTACTTCAATTACGACGGCTCTACGAAAATCCAGAGTGCCGAGTCAATGATGGGTATTCGCCTCGGTGTGGGAATGCTGCCGGTTATATTTCTGGCCCTCAGCCTGATACCAATTTATCTCTATCCCATAACCAGGAAGAGAGAATTGGAAATCAAAGAACAAATTGAACAGATACACAGATAGATACAGGACTGAAAATAAAGATGAAGAACATAAGAATCAAAAACAGAAAATTCACAGATAGTTCGGGGAATGAGATTATTCTCCACGGAATCAATCTGGCCCATAAAAACTCGGAAGAACCTCTTCCATGGACCGAAGAAGATTTTGATAATATCCGGAATATGGGACACAACTGCATTCGCTTTGTCATCCTCTGGGAGAATGTGGCACCGGCTCCGGAACTCTATTCTGATGAGTATCTGGATAAGGTGGAAGAGTATGTCCGGATGGCCCAATCCAGAGGAATACAGATCATTCTGGATATGCATCAGGATCTCTATAGTTATAAAGTGACAAACCAGTTTGTTCAGGGGGCCGATCCCGAATGGTTTGCCCTGACAGATGGAATAAAATTTGAAACTGAGGGAGAGGTCTGGTCTGATGCCTATTTAACAAGCGATGTGGTGAAGCGGATGAACGATAACTTCTGGAACAATAAGCCCGTTGCCGGCATGGGACTTCAGGACCACTACGCCCAATGCTGGAAAAAAATTGCAGAGAGATTTTCCGACCATCCCAATGTTATCGGCTATAACATCATGAATGAACCCAATTCCGGTTCTCTGGGTGAAAAGATGATGCTCCCGGTTCTGATAAGAGCGGGTGTTGCCCTCTTCCTGTTTACAGGTAAATTGACAGGTTCAGCCGATGAGATCATAGCTCTCTGGCTCAATAAGAAAAGCCGGATAAAAATTATGAAACTATTCGATCGAGTTCCCATTTTTAAATGGGTTATCGCTGGTGCAGGGAGACAACTTTTTAAGGCTGAAAAAAAATACCTTCAGCCATTCTACCGGGTTGTAAGCGAAGCCATCAGGGTCGTAGACAGTGAAACAATGATTATGACAGAACCTTTCAGCAGTGAGTTTATGGGTAACAGAACTTCTCTGAAGCGAACAGATCCCAATGAAGCCTATGTTCCCCATATCTATGATATTACTGTCGATACGGGGCCGGGGTATTCGACGAGTAATGGCCGGGTCGCCTCAATATTTAAGGTTCATAACAAGGATGCTGTGAAAAATAATATGCCCATAATCATTGGAGAATGGGGTGCCTATACAGAAGAAGGTATTCCGGGAACCGAAGCAGGGATGGTGGATCTTTTTGAAAAATATCTGATGAGCGATACATACTGGGACTACTCTGCCGAAAGAGCCGCAGGCCATTTATGGTTTTTTCCGGCAATATGCCGCCCCATCGTATTAAAAGCGGCCGGGACTCTACTGTTTATGAAGACTGATGAAAAGAGTGGTTTATTCCGCTGCTCCTGGATTGAAAATTCAGATGTGAATCCTGATGATTATTCTCTTCTTTTCATCCCCGGTGAAGTTGATGCAGAGAGCATAGACGGAGAATGGACCATTGAGGCAGTAAAACACGGATACTATTTAAAAGTGCCCTCTATGGGGACAAATGAGACAAGATCCCTTGAGATCCAATTCAAAAGATAGGTAATAAATAATATGTATTTTGAAGTTGAAAGGGTTGAGCGTCAACTCAAAGAGCTTTCGGGGCTTATCTATAGAGAGCCGGTAAAAATTAAATCCTGTTCGATGAAAAAAGGTGATTTCCAATCCTTTGAAGAAGCCCATGGGGACGATGAACTCTGGACTGATTTTATCTGCGGCGAGAGTCATTGGGGAGACCCCGACAGCCGCTACTGGTTTCGGATTGAAATTGCTATCCCCGAGAACTTTCATGAGGAGGAAGTGGTTTTTCATCTCAATACGGGAGTGGAGGAGACCCTTGAATGGGACTTGAGCAGGAATCCCCAATGCCTTATCCGCATAAATGGAGACATTGCTCAGGGATTTGATATCAACCACTACAGAACCGTGTTGACTGATAAAGCCGCTGGGGGAGAAGTCTACTCTGTTGATGTTCAGGCCTATAGCGGATTTGGGAAACATCATGTTGAATTCATCCCCTCCATTTCTCTTTTCGAAAGAAAGACTGAACAGCTCTACTTCGATATTCAGGTCCCTCTGGAAGTGGCGAAACGACTCGATGAGAATGACAAGAGAAGGATAGATCTGCTTCGTGATCTGAACGATGCAGTCAGCCTGATCGATTTCCGAAAAGCTTATTCCCACGATTACTACAGCTCAGTTGATGAGTCAATTGAGTTTCTCGAGGATATTCTCTACGGTGACGAGGGGCGGAAGGAGGCTTATACCGCTACCTGCGTGGGTCATACACATATCGATGTGGCCTGGCTCTGGGATTTGAAGCAGACCAGGGAAAAAGTATGCAGGAGTTTTTCCACGGTTTTCAATCTGATGGAGGAGTACCCCGAATATATCTTTATGTCCAGTCAGCCTCAGCTCTATAAGTTTATGAAAGAGTCTCAGCCCCTGTTGTATGAAAAGATTAAAAAAAAGGTCAAAGAGGGGAAGTTCGAAGCGGAAGGAGCCATGTGGGTTGAAGCCGACTGCAATCTATCTTCGGGAGAATCCCTGATCCGTCAAATCCTGTCGGGGACAAGATTTTTCAGAGATGAATTCGGAGTGGAAAATAAGATTCTCTGGCTCCCCGATGTTTTCGGCTATAGCGCCGCTTTGCCACAAATACTGTGTCAATTCAATATTGAATATTTCATGACAACGAAGATCAGCTGGAATGAATACAATAAAATGCCCTACGATACCTTCAAATGGGAGGGCATCGATGGTTCGGAGGTTCTGACTCATTTTGTCACGGCAACGGATTACGAGAAAGAGAATAAGATCAATACTTTTACGACCTATAACGGCATGATTGATGCCAACCATATTATGGGCGCCTGGCAGAGATATCAGCAGAAAGATATTAATGACGATATCCTCATCTGCTACGGATATGGAGACGGCGGAGGTGGGGCCACCAGAGATATGCTGGAAACGGCAAAAAGGATGGGCCGCGGCATTCCCGGATGTCCCACTGTAAAACTGGATAGCGCGGGAAACTATTTCAGGAAACTTAAAAACACAGTAGAACAAAAAAAACGGCTTCCACGCTGGGTGGGGAACTCTATCTCGAGTACCATCGGGGAACTTATACGTCCATGGCAAAAAACAAGAAGTACAACCGCCAGTCTGAATTCCTCTTTCAGGATGCCGAGTTTCTGTCTGTTTTTGCAAAAGAGGCCGGGGCATTGCAGGATTACCCGGAGGAGAAACTCCACATTGGATGGGAGCTGATCCTCTTGAATCAATTCCACGATATTCTGCCGGGGACATCGATTAAAAAAGTATACGAAGATTCTCACCGACAGTACGAAGAGGTTCTCCGCAGCGGTTATGAAATGGTATCAGCAGCTGCATCAGGAATAGCTTCTATGATCACAAGCGATTGTAATTCTCTGGTTGTCTTCAATCAGCTCAGCTTTACCCGCAGTGATATGCTTGTCTTCGAATCGGAGAAAAATATTTCCGCCCTGGACGCCGGGGATGGGGAACTTACTCCGGTCCAGAAGACAGGCGATAATTCTTATACCGCCTTCGTCGGCGGTATTCCGTCAAAAGGATATAAGACCTTCTCCTTTGTCGAATCCGGGTCTCCAGCAGATAAAAGGGTATTTACCTACAGTAATGGAAAACTGGAGACACCTTTTTATTCTGTTCTCTTTGATGATCAGGGCCATATAACATCACTATTTGATAAAGAGGAGGAGCGTGAACTGACCCGTAAAGGATGTCGGTTGAATCAACTCCAGGCCTTTGAAGATAAACCGCATAACTACGACGCCTGGGATATCAATATTTATTATCAGGACAAAATGTGGACAGTCAATGATCTGATAAGCAGGGAAGTAATCGAGAACGGTCCTCTGAGATTCTGTCTTAAAATCACGCGTGAGTTTATGGATTCATCTATCGAACAGAAAATTGTGTTTTATAAAGAGAAGCGGCGGATAGATTTTGACAATAAAATTGACTGGAAAGAGAATCACATTCTGCTTAAGGCTGCCTTTCCCCTGGATATACACGCTTCCAAAGCTACTTATGAGATTCAGTACGGCAACGTGGAGAGGTCGACTCACTCCAACACCAGTTGGGATGTTGCCCAGTTTGAGGTCTGCAGTCATAAATGGGCCGATTTGTCCGAAGGGAACTACGGTGTCAGTCTGCTCAATGACTGTAAGTACGGATATGATATCAAAGATGGCACCATGCGTCTCAGCCTGATAAAATCGGCCATTGAACCCAACCCGGATGCGGATAAGGAAATTCATGAATTTACCTATTCCCTCTATCCCCACAGGGGGCAATGGCAGGACGCCCGGACTGTACAGGAAGCCTACTCTCTCAACTGTCCGCTTTATTCTGAAGAGATAGCAGTACAGAGAGGAACTCTTGGACGGGAGGAGTGCTTTGCTTCTGTGGACAGGGACAATATCCTTATTGAAGTGATCAAAAAGGCGGAAGACCGGGATGAGATCATAATACGGCTATACGAATGTTATAACCGGAGAACGAACACAGATATAACATTCGCTCAATCTATTGAGTCTCTATGCGAATGCGATCTCCATGAGAATAAAGGGGAAGAACTGTGGTTCGACGGAAAAATTGCCCGTTTATCATTTAAGCCCTATGAAATAAAGACTCTGAACCTCAAACTTTCAGGAGGGGTATAATTGGATGATTTTCTATTTCATGACAAGACTCTGAGCCTTAAGGAACGGATAGATAATCTGGTTTCCCTCCTCACTGTGGAAGAGAAGATCTCCCAGCTGCTTCACCGGTCTCCCGCCATCGAGGGCCTTGGGATTGAGGAGTATAACTGGTGGAATGAAGCACTTCACGGTGTGGCCCGGGCGGGGACTGCAACAGTCTTCCCCCAATCCATCGGGCTGGCAGCTACTTTTAATGAAAGCCTCGTGCATAGGATTGCCTCAGTCATTTCAGATGAAGGGCGCGCGAAATATCACGAATCACAGAAACAGGGCGACCGAAAAATATACAAGGGACTTACTTTCTGGGCACCTAATGTCAATATTTTTCGCGACCCGCGCTGGGGGAGGGGCCATGAGACCTACGGTGAAGATCCCTATTTGTCATCTCGAATGGCTGTGGCTTATGTCAAAGGAATTCAGGGCAATGATAATAACATGCTCAAAGCCGTGGCAACAGCTAAACATTTTGCCGTACACAGCGGCCCGGAAGCAAAACGCCACAAATTCAATGCCCGGGTATCCCGGAAAGACCTCTATGAAACCTATCTTCCCGCCTTCAAAGCCTCCCTTGTCGAGGCAAAAGCCGAAGGGATTATGGCCGCCTATAATGCGGTAAATGGAGAGCCTGCCTGTGCGAGTCACACACTGTTACAGAAAATCCTCCGGGATGAATGGCATTTTGATGGCCATGTGGTATCCGACTGCTGTGCTCTGGGGGATCTCCATGAACATTATGGGATTACTGAGGGTCCTACCGAATCGGCAGCTGAGGCTCTGAACAAAGGCTGCGAGCTTAATTGCGGGAATACTTTTGATTCTCTATGCTCTGCATATGAACAGAAGCTGATCTCTGAAGAAACGATAGACCGTGCTCTGCGCCATGTACTGAAAGCACGGTTTAAATTAGGTATGTTCGATGGTGAGCAGAATCATCCCTACAGCCGGATACCATTCGAAAGAGTGGCCTGTATCGAACACAGAGACCTGGCTGTCAATGCTGCAGAAGAGTCCATCGTCCTATTGAAAAACAGAGCGAACACTCTTCCTCTCTATAGAGAGAAAATACAGAGCATAGCAGTCATCGGTCCCAACGCAGCTGACGCGAAAGTGCTTCTGGGAAATTACAGCGGAACACCGGCCCGAACTGTCACGGTTCTCCAGGGTATCGAAGAGGCCGTTGATCCCGGCACCAGGATCTATTATTCCGAAGGCTGCCCTATGATCGGCCCGGAGGAAGACTGTCTCTATGCCGATGCTTACGGGTGTTTTTCCGAAGCTAAAGGCATGGCAGAAAGAGCCGATGTGGTTGTTCTGGCTCTGGGACTCTCGCCTCTTATCGAAGGAGAGCAGGGAGATGCCTCCAATTCCGATGCGTCGGGGGACCGGCTTCATCTGGATCTACCGGGAAAGCAGCAGGAACTACTGGAATTGATCTGTTCCCTGGGCAAACCGGTGGTTCTCGTTCTGGTCAATGGAGGCTCTCTGGCACTCCATTGGGCACAGGACCATGTCGACGCCATTGTGGAGGCCTGGTATCCCGGTGCTGAGGGGGGAAGGGCAGTGGCCAATATTCTTTTTGGCAGGACAAGTCCCTCGGGTCGTCTCCCCGTCAGTTTTGTGAGGTCTATAGATGATCTACCTCCTTTTGAAGACTATTCTATGAAAAACAGAACATATCGTTACATGGAAAAGGAAGGGCTGTACCCCTTCGGATATGGTTTGAGCTACAGTACTTTCACTTACGACAATCTGATTTTCTCCCACGATGAGATTCTCTGTGACGAAACAATGGATGTAATGGTTGAAGTAAGGGTTGATGTAAAAAATACAGGACTTGTAACTGCTAAAGAGGTTGTTCAGTTATATGTGAAAAGAGAAGGGGAATCGGGAATCATTCCTCACCATTCTCTTAGAAAAATTAAAAAACTTAAACTGGAGCCGAAAGAGAAAAAGACTGTTTCTTTTACTCTTAATTCAGATGACTTTGCCTCTTTTGATGAACAGGGACGGGAATCAGTCCTTTTAGGTCTATATGTGATTTCTACCGGTGGCTCTCAACCTGACAGACGAAGTCTGGAATTAACAGGGCAGGATGTTCTCTCTCGATCTCTCTTAATCTATTGAAATTAGCGGAAATAATTACAGCAAATAAGAAAGGAAAAAAATTATGACTAAAAAGAAATTGATACTGATTATTGCAGTAACAGTCCTGACTCTTGTCGGATTGCTTTTTGCATTAATGCAATGGGCGACCATCAATAATCTTAATGTGATACAGGGAATACAATCGAGTGAAATCTGGTTTGAAGGCGATTCTTATGACAGAGAGTCAATTTCCTCTCTGGTAAAAGCGGATGATGAGGATTTTACAATTTTATTATTATCAGACATTCAGCTCGAATCGCATCCCATCAAGGATAAGAAGTCTTTGAAGCTCATTGATGAACTTGTCGGGGAGATTAAACCCGACTTTATCATGACAGCAGGGGATAATACATCGTGGATCTTTTCAGTTGGAATGACAAAAAAACTGATAAAACAGTTGGAGAGTTATGATATTCCCTGGGGAGTCACCCTGGGAAATCATGATTCGGAAGGTCTAGCCGACCGGAGCTGGCATGGGAATCAGTATGAGAATGGGGAAAACTCATTCTTTAAATCAGGGCCATCCAATATTCATGGGATTGGAAATTACTCCGTTAATATTGAAAATGAAAAAGGTGAAATCATCTATACACTTGTCATGATGGATTCCAATATAAGACGGAATTATGAAAAATCGGAAGATTATGATTTTATCTATTACGATCAGATTAAATGGTATGAATGGCTGATAGAGGGAGTCCAATCCGAAATCGGCAGTACAGTACCTTCCCTGTTATTTTTTCATATTCCACTTCCTGAATTTGAAAATGTTTTTAATGCGGTGAAAGATGATACCATTGATACAGGAACAATTTTCGGGGAAAACAGAGAGCGGATCTTTTCTCCCCCTGTTAATACAGGTCTTTTTGAACGGGCTCTTGCTCTGAAGAGTACGACTCATATATTCTGTGGTCATGATCATGTTAACAGTCTCTCAGCAGTCTGGAGGGGCATACGTTTGACTTACGGATTGAAAAGCGGTCCCAACAGTTATTCTGATGATGATATGCGCGGTGCGACGTTGATCACAATTGAAGATGATACAAACAAAGTTGTGGTTCAGCACATCTATAAATAATGAAGAACGCAGGATAGGATAAATTTATGAAAGAGAAAAGAGAGTTGGGAATCATTCCAATGGTATCGGAAATTATTCAGAATGAAAATATTTTTAAATTAACGGAGAATAGCAGTATTGCTGTTTCATGTGAACAAATAGGGGAGAAGGGAGAACTTCTCAGATCTTATCTCAGACCTGCTACAGGTTTTGATCTGCCCTTGTCAGTTGATGGTGAGGGAGATATTGTACTTCTTCTTCAGGGAGAAGCTGTTAAAAATGAAAATGGTTTTGCCGATGAATCCTATTCTATTGAGATAACAAGTCAGAAATGCATCCTTATTTCGGCAACAGAAGAGGGATTGGTCAGGGCCATTATGACATTTCGGCAGCTTCTACCGAAAGAGATCTTTTCTGATGTGACTGTTGAGTCATTTGAATGGGAAATAAGAGGATGTTCCATCAGCGATTCTCCCCGTTTTGGATGGAGAGGAATGCACCTTGATGTAGCCAGGCATTTTATGACGAAAGAGGAAGTATGCAGTTTCATCGATAAAATTGCCCTGTATAAATTCAACCGCTTTCATTTTCATCTTACAGAAGACCAGGGATGGAGAATAGAGATAAAGAAATATCCCCTGTTGACAGAGATAGGTTCAGAGAGAGAATCAACGCTGATTGGACATTTAGAAGATAAACCTAAACAATATGATGAAAAACCTCATAGCGGGGTCTACAGTCAGGAAGATATAAGGGAAATTGTCGCGTTTGCCTCTGTCAGAGAGATCATAATCGTTCCCGAAATTGATATGCCCGGACATATGCAGGCTGCCATATCGGCTTATCCCCAACTCGGCTGTACCGATATGACTCTCAAACCCCTATGTCATTGGGGGGTCAGCCAGCACATTCTCAATGTAGAAGAATCTACCATCACTTTTATGACCGATGTTTTAGATGAAGTCATGGAACTTTTTCCGGGAGATTACATACATATCGGTGGTGATGAAGCCCCTAAATATGAGTGGGAGGAGCAGCGTAGAATCCAGGATCGAATGATTGAGCTGGGGATAAACAGTGAAGACGAACTGCAGAGCTGGTTCATATCCAGAATGGCTGCCCATATTCAGGGAAAAGGGAGAAAAGTAATCGGTTGGGATGAAATCCTTGAGGGTGGACTCGCCGAAGGTGCCGCTGTCATGAGCTGGCGGGGAGAAGAGGGGGGACTGGAAGCCGCAGCCTTGGACCATCCTGTCGTTATGGCGCCCCAAAGTCATGTGTATTTTGACCATTATCAGGGGGAAAAGGAAAAAGAACCTCTGGCAATCGGAGGATTTCTTCCTCTGGATAAGGTCTATTCTTATGAGCCGATTCCACAGCAGATGCCCGAAGACCAGCATCACCTGGTACTGGGTTCTCAGGGGCAGCTCTGGACTGAATACATGAAAGACTATGCTCATGTCGAATATATGGCATTTCCCAGGGCCTGTGCTCTTGCAGAGATTCTATGGATAGACTCTGACGCTAGAGATTTCCAGTCCTTTGAAAGAAGAATTGAGACACATCAGGAGATCATGAGATATAAACATAGGAGATGATATGATACTCAAAGAGATCGAAGAGAGACGGGCCTTAAGGGCTCTTTCAGAAAAAAAAATACCCGAAGAACTTTTGTTAAGAGTCCTGGAAGCAGCCACACTCGCTCCAAGCTGTGCTAACAGTCAGCCCTGGCGCTTTCTGGTCCTGAATAATCCGGAAACTCTTAAAATAGTAAAAGAACATCTGGCCGGAGGTAATTACTGGGGAAAGAAGAGCCCCGCAGTCATTGCCGTCATCACCCGGGAGGATCTGGATGCCCAGCTGCCCGGAAATAGAAACTATGCATTTTTTGACACTGGTATGGCCTGTATGAATCTGCAGCTTCAGGCTCATAAGGAGGGTTTGATCTCCCATCCCATTGCCGGTTTCAGAGCGATAGAACTGCGGGAAGCTCTGGCAATCTCCGATGATTATACCCTTTTGACCCTTATTATTCTTGCCTATCCCGGTGGAGAGGAAGAGCTGAGTGAAAAACACCTTATACAGGAAAAGTCTCCCCGTTTGAGGAAGCCCTTCTCCGAAGTCGTATTCTTCAACAACTGGGAAAATTGATAGGGCTTTCATTATTTCGAGGCCTTCTTTTTAGAGTTTATTAGGAAGTTGACTGTTTACTTATCCGACGGGATAAAATGCTGATAATGAAATTCCATGCTATTATTGAAAAAAGATAATTAACAGCATGGAGTTCATTATGACTGCTCAGTATGATTCTATCATAATCGGTTCCGGAGTCGGTGGGCTCTCCTGTGGGGCTGCCCTGTCAAAAGCAGGCCAGAGAGTCCTTGTACTGGAGAAAAATAAGAGTCCCGGCGGTGGCATGCGCAGCTTTTCAGATCCCGAGGCAGGTCCCTGGACCTGGACACCCGGAGTTCAGTGGGTGTGCGGCTATTCAAAACAGACCAGTGATTATATCCTGCTCCATGAACTGACAGAGGGCTCCGTCACTTTTTCTGCTTTTGATCCGGAGTGTCAGTTAAAAACATTTTCCGATCTGGATTATCAGTTCATGTTTGTGAATGATCGAAACATCCTTCTGGATAAGCTGAAGAGGGAGTTCCCTGAAGAAGAACAGCAGATTGTAAAATACTTCAAATTATTGACTGCCATAGACCGGAAGTCCGATCTATTTTCAATGCCCAAGCTTTTCGGCCCCTCTATTGCAAAAATAATGCTCTGGTCTTCAAAGACTTTCAAAATACTTCCTCATATGGATAAATCTTTTACTGAAGTGCTTGAGAATGTATTACAGATTAAAGATCCCCGATTGAAGGCCGTTCTTTCCTCTTTTTCCCATTATTTTGGAGTTCCCCTCGATGCAGTTCCCTTCCCATTCTATGCCTACGGGCAGAATATTCAGTTTAACGGAATGTTCTATCCTGATGGCGGCAGCCAGAAGATAGTAGAGGCTCTTATTCATACAATTGAAAAACATGGTGGAGAAGTGAAATGCGATCAGGAAGTCGGGAACATCCTTTTTGAACAGAACAGGGCCATGGGCGTGGAAATTGAAAAGGGAGATCCCCTTTATGCTGATAACATTATCAGTGCTATAGGTATTTCAGAAACAATGAGCCGGTTGATGACCGGGGAAGTCAGGCCGCCGAAGATCGAAAAAAGTCTGAAACACCATGAATCTGTTCCCTCATTTCTGCAGTTGCTTATAGGCTTCAAAGGAGATCTTTCAGCCTTCGGAATTAAAAAAAGGGCGTATAAAACACTTTTTGGAGATCCTTCCGTGATGGCTCATGATCCGACGGAGAAAGGGTGGGAATGTGATGACATCACTCTTTCCTTTCCCTCTGTGCTGAACAGCAGACACTCCGATGCATACCATCACACCGCCGAGATCCATCATGAAACCCGCTATGAGTATTTCGAAAAATATATTGGAAAAACCGATGGCGAAGAGTATAAGAAATTAAAGAAACAGATCACTTTTAAATATCTGGAATATTTAAGGACTCAATTTCCAGGATTGGATCAGTTTGTTGTCTATACAAAGCTGATGACTCCTCTTGATGTTGAGAACTTCACTCACCACGAAAAGGGATCAATATTCGGCCTTGATATCGACAAGGCCGCCGATCCTGAACTGCTACCCCGGTCGGGAATAAAAAATCTGTACTTCACCGGGCAGGATCTCTTTGCTCAGGGTATTACTCCCATAAATGGTGTGCTTACTGCCAGCGTCATTACTCACCAAAATCTCATTAAGAAAATGAAGAGGGATTATTTATCAGGATAATCCCTCCACTAAGGATCAACCTATTTCTTATTGATTGTTATGTCTCCTGAGCTTGTATCAATGCTTACGCGTCCCCTGCCGTCGGCCACGCTGCCCTGAACATTATCTTTGTCAAAATTTCCTTCCATGGTGACGGGAAAGTCAATCTCCATATCTCCGGATGAAGTTTCCGCATCAAGTATGAATCCGGCATCCGAATCAAAAAACAGTGTGATATCTCCGGATGTACTATTGGCCCTTACTTCATTATCTACACTCTCAAAGGAGGCGGTGAGACTCCCTGATGAACTGGAGAAATTGAGGTTTCCTGAGTACTTTTCAAGCTTTGCCCTGCCGCTTGTCAGGTCAATTTTCAGGTCGGCCGATGATATTTTCTCCAGAGAGATATCTCCTGAGGATGCCTTGATTCTTGATTGAACCAAGGTCCCTGAATGGACTGTGACATCTCCCGAAGTACTGGACATATCAAGAGTATCGACCTCAATATTGAATATTTCGTGATCTCCGGAACTGCTGTCTGTGCTCAATTGCATCCCTCTGAAACCATCCAGAGATATTTTTCCTGACGAAGCATCAAGGAAAAGATTCTCTGAGGGGCTGCCCGAAACTGTAATATTACCTGAACTGGTCCCCAGTTTAAGATCCTTCAACTTATTTTCGGGAATGGACAGCTTCAATATGAGAGTAGAATTCCCTGTGTTTAATCCACTCCGGAAGGCAGATTTAATTTGAAGTTCGTCTCTGCTCTCACTGATCAGCAGATAGGGTTCATCAATCATTTCTCCACCCACAAAAGAGCCGGTATAGGATAGGGAGATTTTATCATTTTTATTGGTTTCAACCAAAATATCGGAAAAATACATATCTGCCTCAACAGTACTCAGGCCATCGATGGCAAAGGTCTTACTCATATTCACATCAAAGGTCTTGCCGCTTATCACCCCAAAGGCAAGCTGCTCTCCACGGAAATAACCCGGTATATTAAACACCGGGACGACTATACCCAACAGCCCTAACGAGACAGCTGCCGTAATTAATAAAATCTTTACCAGTTTTTTAAGTTTTATATCTTTAGCATTCATCTAACGACTCCTCTTGATAATTTTCAGATTGGATTGCAGGTATTTTACAGTGCCTCTATAGAACAGCTTTGAAATTTTAGTCATGCCGATCACAGCGAGTGAACCCAGTGAAAATAGTGCAATTCCCGCCAGGAATAAAGCCAGATTGATCCCGAATCCGACGGGATAGGTCATAAAGGGGATAAATATTAATATGAGGGGTCTGAAAATGACAGCCAATGAGCATATCAGGCCTGATAACATGAGAGAGACTGATGTGCCCCACAGACCGATCATGACACCCGCCAATCCCAGATAGGGTCCCAGAACAAAAACTATATTGAAAAATCCCAGGCTGAATGAAGCCACAACGGCCTTGAACACATTCCCCGCAGCACTTTCCTGCTCAGCCTTATCCATAAGGAGTTCAACACGGCTGTTTTTTCCAATCTGTGCAGGATCTCCCAAAGATATACAAATCTCCTCTTCATCTTTGCCCGATTCTTTTCCCAGTAGGAAATGTTCATTGTAATCGGACAGAATCTCAATCTGATCCTCTTCACTCAAACCCTTCAGATTCTGCTTTAATATTTTAATAAATTGTTTTTCAGTCATTTTGAGTCTCCTTATCAAGTATGATTTGCACCTGTCGGGTGAATTCACTCCATTCTTCAATCACGGTCTCTGTTCTGCTCCGGCCTTCTTCGGTGATTCTGTAGTATTTTCGGGGGGGGCCGCCGGCTGACTCCTTCAGATATGTTTCAAAGAGTCCTTCTTTAGAGAGTCGTCTTAACAATGGATAGATTGATCCTTCGGAAATACTGATATTTTCTGTTATGCTCTGTACGAGTTCATATCCGTAATAATCTCTTGATTTGATGAGAGACAGCACACATATTTCCAGAACGCCCTTCTTAAACTGTATATTCATAGGTCCTCCGTCTACTTAATGAACAGTAGCACTTAATGGACACTACTGTTTAATGAATAGTACTAGTTCAAGTATAATACTGTTTAAAGAATAGTCAAGGACAGTTATCTCTCAAATTCAGGGATTCATCAAGTTTTTTCTTTTCAGCAGGGAGTAATCTGTTTATCATCAGTAAATAGTGAATCCATAATCCGAGGTGACAGCATGCAGAAACGACTTGAAGAACTGAAACAGGAATTGAGAGCCGCATCAGGAAATGAACCCGCCGATCTTTATATCGATAATATTAAAATACTGAATGTCTATACCGAAGAGATTACTGAAGGGTCTCTGGTCATCAAGAATGGCAGAGTTGTGGCTGTTTCTCCCGGCTGGGATGTTGAGGCAAAAATCAGGTATGACGGCCGGGGAATGACAGCTGTTCCCGGATTTATGGACAGTCATATCCATATTGAAACCACATTGCTGACCCCTGAGGCACTTGCCTCGGTTATCGTCCCCTGGGGAACAACCTCTCTCTTTGTGGATGCCATGGAAATTGCCAATGTGGCGGGAATCGATGGTCTTAACGATCTTTTGAAGGGGAGCGCGAATCTTCCCTTTCGCCTCTTTATGGAAGTTCCCTCCCGGGTACCCACGGCACCCGGACTGGAAACAACCGGAGGCATCCTCGGAGTAGAGGAAGTCTCACAGCTCTTAAAAGAATCAAATGCCGTCAGCCTGGGAGAGCTTGACCCTCCCAAGGTTCTGAATCTGATGGATGATTATCTGAATAAAATCCTGAGTGCCAGGGAAGAGGGGAGGATCTGTAACGGCCATGCCATCGGTCTTGATTGGGACAGTCTGAATGTCTATGCCGCTGCGGGACTCTCGGATGATCACGAATCTGTAGAATTTCAGGAATTAAAGGACCGTCTTTCTCTCGGAATAAGAGCTCTTATCAGAGAAGGGAGTAGTGAAAGGAATCTTGATACTCTGATTGCAGGGGTTCTGAAGCACAATTTACCCACAGAGGATCTCCTCTTCTGTACTGATGATAAACATGTAAATGATATTGTCCGTGAAGGGCATATCAGCTATAACGTACAGCGCTCAATTGAACTTGGGATGGACCCGGTAAAGGCAATAAAAATTGCTACAATAAATACGGCAAGGCATTTTCGTCTAGATCATGAACTTGGTTCTCTTGCTCCCGGCCGCTTTGCAGATATTCTTCTTTTGAAAGATCTGAATAACATGAAGCCCGAGGCAGTATTTAAGGGCGGAGTTCTTGTCGCAGAAAAGGGCAGGATTCTAAAAGAGTACAAAAAGGAATATCCCGACTATCTGAATCATACAGTCAAACTGAAGAAAGAGCTGAGAAGTGATGATTTTAAAATTAAGGCAGAGGGAAGCAAGGCTCTTGTGCGTGTTATTTGTATGATAGAAAACCAGATTATCAATACTGAGAGCAGTGAATGGCTTACAGTTGATGATAATTCAGTAGAGGCTGATGTCTCAAAGGATATATTAAGGCTCTCTGTGGTAGAGCGTTATGGAAAAAACGGACAGCTGGGAAATGGCTTCGTTAGAGGATTTCAACTGAAGGAGGGAGCCATGGCTTCTTCTGTTTCTCATGATCACCATAATATAGTAGTTGTCGGCAGCAACACTGAGGATATGATGATTGCTGTGAAGGAAGTTGTCAGAACTCAGGGGGGCTTTGCCCTGGCAAATAAGGGGCAGGTTATTGATTCAATTGCTCTTCCTCTTGGAGGATTGATGAGCCCGGATTCAGCAGAGCAGGTAATGGTTGAAATGAACCGTCTTAATCAGGCGGTCAGAGATATGGGCTGTCCCATGTCGGCACCCTTTATGTCATTGTCATTTATATCTCTTCCAACTGTTCCCGCATTGGGCTTAACCGATATGGGGTTGATTGATGTGCTGAAACACAAAATTGTCCCTGTGGTTCTGGAAGAAAAATAAAATATGGGCAAAGATCAATTATCGCAGAATTATTTCATCTTCAAGCCATTCTGAGAACTGATCACTCAGTGTCAGACCAAGTCCAGGGCCTTCGGGAACATACATCCTTCCATCCCTGATCTTCAGTCTTTCATTGAAAAGAGGTTCCAGCCATTCAAAATGTTCAACCCAGGACTCTCTGGGATAGCAGGCAGACAGATGTATATGAATTTCCATTATAAAATGGGGGGCTACCCGCATTCCTGCTGTATCTGCCATATCGGCTACTTTCAGATAAGGAGTTATTCCTCCAATTCTGGCTGCATCAGGCTGGAGGACATCAACTGCATTTTTATCTATATACTGCTTTAGAAGAGCAGAACTGGTAAGCATTTCTCCCGATGCGATAGGACTGTCTATGGCAGCAGCTAAGGCCGCATGCCCATCTATATCATAGGCATCAAGAGGTTCCTCTATCCATTCAGGGTTCAGTTCATCAACCTGTCTGCAGAAATTAAGTGCATCTATCCTGTCCCATTGCTGGTTAGCGTCTACCATAATGGAAACATCTTCTCCCAGGCGTTCCCGGAGAGTCTTAAGGCGCATAATATCTTTTTTCATATCAGGCTGACCCACTTTCATCTTTACACCACCGAGACCACAGGATAAGGAATGCTGTGATTTTTCTACAATTTCTTCAATTGAGGCCTGAAGGTATCCTCCAGAAGTATTATAACAGCTCACTGAATCGAAATGGGACCCAATCAATTTTGAAAGAGGAAGATTGGCCCTTTTGGCCTTCAAGTCCCAAAGTGCGGTATCTATAGCAGATATTGCCTGAACAGCAATCCCGCTGTTACCGACAGATGCACCGAGCCATATGAGAGACTTCCAAATTTTGCTGATGTCGCTGGGATCTTTACCTATAAGGGTTGCCGCAATTTCACTGGCATGTACATATTGTGCTCTTCCTCCCACTCTCAGAGCATAGGAGAATCCGATCCCCTCTAAACCTTGTTCTGTCATAATATGAGTGAAAAGGATATCTACTTTTTCGAGGGGGAGTTGAAGTCCTGTCAGTACTTTTGCATCACTTACTGCTATTTTTAAAGGCAGCAAAAGGCGTGAGAATCTTATAGAGCGAATTTTATCATTTACATTTGTCATAATTAAATCTTCTTATGTTATGGGGGCAGGATTAAAGAGAACCAGATCATTCTGAATATTCAATTTTTCAACGGCAGCCAGTTTCTTTCCACTGGCGACATCGATAATCAATTGAAGTAGTTCATAGCCGACTTCTTCTATAGAGGCTTCCCCATGGGCTATACGGCCTGCATCCAGATCTATCAGATCAAACCATCTTTCTGAAAGATCCTTTCTGGATGATATCTTGATAACAGGAGCAATAGGCAGACTATAAGGAGTCCCTCTTCCTGTTGTGAACAGCTGTAGGCTGATTCCGGATGCCAACTGACAGGTTCCACAGACAAAATCACTGGCAGGGGTTGCTGCAAAGACTAAGCCTTTTGTCTTCAACCTTTCACCGGGACCTATTACGTCTGAAATAAGATTCGATCCCGATTTGATTACAGATCCCATCGCCTTCTCTACTATGTTAACGAGTCCGCCTTTTTTATTTCCCGGAGTAGTGTTGGCACTGCGGTCGGCTCCACCCATATCGAGATAATGATCATACCAGTCCATCTCTTTTATAAGTTTGTTAAATACATCTTCATCAGTACAGCGAGAGGCAAGAACAGGAGTTGCATCTCTTACTTCTGTAACTTCCGAAAACACGGCCGTTCCTCCGGCTCGAACAATCAAATCAGCTGCAAATCCAACAACAGGGTTTGCTGTGAGGCCTGAAAATGCATCACTCCCACCGCATTGCATACCTATTACAAGGTCTGAAAGAGGACATGTCTCTCTCTTTCGTGTATTAAGTTTCTTTAGATGTTTACGGCCCAGTTCCATGGCTGCATCAACCATGGCCTGATATCCTTTCAGAGATTCATCCTGAAGTATCATGGACGAAACTGTGTTTGAGTATGTACTGTTCCGGTCTTTGTGAAATGATTCAAGATCTTTTATTTCAAGCTTTTCACATCCCAGGCCAACCATAAGAACTTCTCCTCCCAGATTGGGATTCAGAGATAGATTTTTAACTGTTCTGATAGGAATTACGGCGTCAGGTGCATTGATGGCGACTCCGCATCCATAGCTGTGATTCAGTGCTACAATATCATCTACATTGGGATAGTTCGGCAGCTCTTCTTCTTTGAGTAGACGAACCACATGGTTCACTACACCGGCGACACATTGGACGCTGGTGGTAATACCTAATACATTTCTGGTCCCTACGGAACCATCAGGATTTCTGAATCCTTCGAATGTATATCCCTTCAGGGGGACCACATCCTTTATTTCCTGTTTATTATATACAAGTTTATCAAGAGCTGGTGAACTGGGTATCTCTAATAAAGCTTCTTTAACCCAGCTGCCTGCAGGAATCAATTCTCTGGCGGTGGCTATTGTTACACCATACCTGATAATCTTTTCTCCTGCAGGAATATCACATAGAGAAATCTTGTGGCCCTGGGGGACAAACTCATTAAGAGTAATCCCTTCTGATTCAAGAACTTCTCCGGCATCCATACCGCTAGGGGAAACAACAACGGCAACATTGTCACTTTTGTTTATTTTTATTGCCTGTATCATTTTATTTTTTATCTGTTGCATTTTTAAGAATCTTTTTTTGTCTGCGATCAAGAACGATTGACCATACGATGGATGCAATTATCAGTAACCATAGAACCAGAGCTATATTGCTCTTCGTAAAAAAGATTGTAAATGTACCGAATGATTCAAGACTCTTAACAAAATAGATTTCAAGTTGACGTCCGAGGATGAAACCAATCAATAACGGAGGAATCTGCAATTTAAACTTTGTACCTATCCATGCCAGTATTCCGAAGATCAGCAGTGTCCAGACATCAAACATAACTCCATAATTTATAGCGTAAGCTCCAACCGCACACATCACAATAATGATGGGATAGAGAATATGTTTCGGGACGAAAACAACCTTGGCAAAATATTTGATTGCAAAAAACATCATCATGAACATGGCTATATTACTTATGACCAAAGATAAAAGCATGCTGTTCCAGGCATCAGGGTTCCCATTTATAAAGAGTGGACCAAGCTGTACTCCCTGAAGAGTAAATGCTCCTATCAGAACTGCTGTAGTACTGTCTCCCGGGATTCCAAGAGATACAAGGGGAATTAGTGCACCACCGGTCAGTCCATTATTAGCTGTCTCCGAGGCAATCAGTCCTTCCGGTTCTCCTGTCCCCAGTTTTTCAGGGTGTTTAGAAAAGTTCTTTGCCTGTGTATAGGAAAGAACAGATGCTGCGCTTCCTCCAACACCGGGAAGCAATCCTACAAATGTACCGATGAAAGATGACCGGATAACATTCACAATCTGATTTTTAAAAATAGATAGTTTGAACTTGGCCCCTTTTTGGAAATCGAGTTTCTGATGGGCTTCTGTTTTTATACCCTTTTCAGCTTCTGCAAAGATTGCCGTGAGAGCAAACATTCCTATCAATACGGGAAGAAGGGAAAAGCCGTTTCTCAGTATTGGTTTAAGTGCTTCCGGGATCAGTCTTGTATGATCATTTCCTCCGGAAGTTGATCCATAGGTTCCGATCAGGCTGAGGAATATTCCGATTGATCCGCTCAATAAACCGACTAACATACTTCCTTGAGATATGGAGGCAATAACTGTCAAGGCAAATACAATGATTAGGAATTTTTCAACATAAGAGAATCTGATTGCCAGATCTGCCAGCATGGGAGCAAATATTGCCAGTATCAGTGCAGATATTAATCCCCCGAAGAGAGAAGAGACTATTCCTATTTTTAATGCTTGTTCACCTTGCCCCTTTTTCGTCATAGGGTATCCATCAAAGGTTGTGGTAATAGAGGAAGGTGTACCGGGTATATTCAGAAGGATCGCCGGAATAAGACCACCGGAAATACCTCCTACATAGAGTCCTATTAACAGGGCTAGAGCCTGATGCAGATTCAGTGCATATGTTAATGGTAGAAATACTGCCAGTGCCATGGTTGCGGTCATGCCGGGGATGGCCCCGAAGATTATTCCACCAACTACTCCCAAAGTAGAAAGCAGAAAGGTCATAGGGGTTAATAATGTAAATATTTCCATATTGAAATCCTATTAATCAACGTTATGGTAATGTTATATAAAATAACTTGGCGAATAGTATCCAAGCGAACAGCGGTGTAATCACCGAGCTGAGCAGAATGGATGTTCTGTGAATTTTAAAATTCTCTTTTCCAACTAAAAGGAATGACATAATAAACATGAAGGGTATGGATGTAATTAAAAAACCCAGACCCTGATTAGGAAAAAATCGTCCGATAATATCCATAAAATAGAAGTAACATGCAACTGATACTATGGATCCGTAAAGTTTGAGTTTGTCGTAATTTTCTTCAAAAAACCTGAATCCTTTGATGGACTCTTTTAAATTTCCTGCACGTATTCTTTTTACCAGTTCTTTTACTCCGATAATAACCAGGAGTAGAATTATCACTCCAATAATTATCCTCGGAAAGAAAAGGTGGGATTTTTCAAAATCAATACTAATGGATAAAAAATCACTGTTTTCAAGCACAATGAACTCCTCAGTCATAAGGGAATCACCTGAAGATTTTCTCCAGGTGATTCCAATTTAATAATTTTTATTTCAGAGAACTGATAATCCCTTCATAATTCATCATTTTAGCTTTGAAATAAGCTGTGGATTCAGCTGATGTTTTATAGTTGGGAATAAAGAATGCTTTCTTCTGATTCTTCTGTATTTCTCCGGCATCAAATATTTTTGTCAGAGCAGCATCATAGTATTCTACAAGAGAAGAATCCATCTCTTTATTATAGAGTACGAAAAACTCTTTATCAAAAGTGAAACTGTTGGCAAGTGATACATTAGGTTCAACGAACCTCAGAAGATCGTCTCTGCTGGTATCTCCATAACCTTCAGGATTGGCCTGCTGAATTGTTACATTACGCGCAGTCATCCATAGAAACTTCATAGCTTTGATGTCATCTGAAGGCAGGTTGGTATACTGCTCATTCGCCTGGATAGAACCATTAATAATATCTGCCTGACCATCAAAGAGAAGCTGGTTTTTATCGGACTGAGATCCGGTGTTTACGGCTACCATATTCTCTTCCATTCCAGGGTATTCGATGGCAACAGCATTTTTCATCGCTGTATATCCAATTTCGGAAACACCACCGGGTTGGATGGCAACACGGACTTTTGTTCCAGTTCCGGCTGCATCTATTGCATCCTGAAGTGTATTATAGGGGGAGTTGGCTGGTGCAAGATAAGCATTGCCGGGATTAATTGCTACAGAAGGACCTACAATATAGTTTTCAAAAGGATTGGAGTATCCTTCTTTACCATAAAGGTATCCAAGGTAGGCCTGATCATGAAAGATCATGATTGTATGTCCTGAAGAATCTCTGTTCAGGGCATCATATGCAGCATTTACACCAGTGGCATCAACTTTAACATTCATATCCAGTTCTTCAGCTAGATACTCAGCCACTATGGCAGAGTTCGCATAGGTGTCTCCACCTGTGGAAGAAGAACCGATAACAATTCTCAGATTCCCTTTCAACAGCTTTCCATCTTCTCCCTGACCTTCAGCAAAAATAAAACCAGTCATAGACAGCAGACAAATAAGAATAATTAGTCCCTTTTTCATAGTAATCTCCTATTGTTTATTTTCAACAGAGCTGAAATCAGCCCCGCTTTATACAGATAATCTTAACGAACCATACAGGGCTTTTTGTTGTTAAATTCCCAGTCGGGAATCAGATACTGCATTCCAACAGAATCATCTCTTGCCCCGAGATTCTCTTTTTTATACAGCTCATGAGCTTTCATGATCTGATCCATATCAATTTCCACTCCCAATCCCGGTTTCTTCGGAACGGCAATCTGTCCATCTTTAATTTTTAAAGGGCTTTTAGTCAGACGTTCTATTCCTTCCTGCCAGATCCAGTGTGTATCAATTGCTGTTACTTTACCCGGAACCGCCGCTGCAACATGCGTAAACATGGCAAGGGAAATATCAAAGTGATTATTGGAGTGAGACCCCCAGGTAAGTCCGAAGGCATCACACATCTGTCCGACCCGGACAGATCCGGACATTGTCCAGAAGTGAGGGTCCGCCAGAGGGATATCTACACTATTCAGTGCCATGGAATGCTGCATCTGACGCCAGTCTGTGGCAATCATGTTGGTTGCAGTAGGCAGGCCGGTGGCTTTTCTGAATTCCGACATGATTTCCCGACCGGACAGTCCGTTTTCAGCCCCGCAGGGATCTTCACAATAACTTAGAATCCCGTGCATATCACTGCAAAGATTAACTGCCTCATCCAGGCTCCAGGCTCCATTCGGGTCCAATGTGATTCTGGCTTCGGGAAATCTGTTTTTGAGAGCCTTTATGGCTTCTATCTCTTCTTTCCCATCCAGTACTCCGCCTTTCAACTTGAAGTCTTTGAATCCATAGAGTTCACTTGATGCTTCCGCCAATTTAACTACGGTTTCCGGGGTAAGAGCTTCCTCATGACGAATCCTGTACCAGTCATTATCAGTCTCTTTTTCTCTGGCATAAGGTAAATCTGTTTTGTCAGGATCTCCTACATAAAATAAGTATCCTAGAACTTCTACAGACTCTCTCTGCATGCCGTCTCCCAGTAGTGAAGCTACAGGGACATTCAGATATTTACCAAGTAGGTCAAGGAAACAGGATTCAATTGCAGTCACAACATGAATCGTTGTACGTAGATCAAAAGTCTGAAGTCCCCGCCCACCGGTATCTCGGTCCATAAAGGATGTATGAACTTTATTCAGAACATCCTTATAGCTGCCCAGTGATGATCCGATAACCATGGATTTGGCATCTTCCAGAGTCTTGCGGATTTTTTCTCCTCCCGGTACTTCACCGATTCCGGTTTCTCCACCATCCGTAGTGAGGATCACAATATTACGGGTGAAGTAGGGGCTATGAGCTCCGCTTAGATTTAGAAGCATGCAGTCTCTTCCGGCTACCGGAAAGACTTTCATATCTGTAATTACAGGTGTAGTACTCATTCAATTTTCCCTAAGCTTACGCTTCCCTTGTCACTTGAACATTTGCCAATTTTTCGTAGAATTTAACCATGCTTGAATGGTCTTCCACGCCGCATCCATCCTGCTTGATAGCCTGCATGATTTCCATTGCCTGGGCTGCCAGAGGGAGAGGGACTCCTACTGATCTTGATGTATCCAGAGCATTTGCAAGGTCTTTGATATGTAAATCAATCCGGAATCCGGGATCGAAAGTTCGGTCCATCATCATGGGGGCTTTTGCATCCATTACAGTACTTCCTGCTAATCCACCGCGGATTGCCTGAAATACAAGATCGGGGCTGACACCGGCTTTCTTAGCCAGAACCAGAGCTTCTGATACAGCTGCGATATTTAGTGCTACGACAATCTGATTACAGAGTTTTGTTGTGTTTCCGGCACCGATTTTACCAACATATACGACAGATCCGGCCATTGGTTCAATGATCTCTTTGTTCGCATCAAAAACTTCTTTTTTACCACCGACCATTACTGCAACTGTCCCATCAACGGCTTTTGGTTCTCCACCTGAAACGGGGGCATCCAGCATTTCCATTCCCTTCTTGCCAAGAGCTTCAGCCACTTCCTGGCTGGCAAGGGGTGCAATGGAACTCATATCAATCAGGACTTTACCTTTTGCAGCAGAGTCTATCAGTCCATTTTCTCCCAGTACTACTGTTTTAACATGGGGTGAATTGGGAAGCATTGTAATGATCACATCCGTTCTGGAACCAACTTCTGCAGGTGTAGATGCAGACTCTGCTCCGGCGCTGATAAGTTCATCAACTGCTGCTTTGTTCATATCAAGCACAACCAGCTCGTGGCCTGCTTTCAGCAGATTTTTGGCCATGGGTTTTCCCATGATTCCAAGTCCTATAAATCCTAATTTCATAGTTTTACCTTCCTATAGAATATAATTTTCTCTGTTTTGACATTTTTTTAGTTCAGAAGTTCAATCTGTTTAAGAATCCCTTCTGCTTTCTTGATTGTCTCATCATCAACATATGAAACTGGTCTGATCGGGTTGCCGGCATTTACACCGAGAATATTCAACATTACTTTCATCATTACAGGAAATGTTCCAAGCCCATAAGCATCTCTTAGCGGCATTAGGGCTTTCTGGGCATTTAAGGCTCCCAGATGATCTCCCTTTGAATAACAGTCATATATCTCCACAACCAGGCGGGGAGCTACATTGGCAGTTCCAGCAACACTGCCGGCACCACCATGGCAGAGAGTCGCATAAATGTAGTAATCAATTCCGCCAAATACTGCAAAATCATTTCTTTCCGCTGTAGCTTCGATATATTTCATGGTCATACTGAAATCCATGGATGTGTTTTTTACACCACAGATATTTTCAATATCAATAAGTCTTTCCAGCAGCTTGGGGCTGATGATGTTATTTGTCTTTCCCGGATTGTTGTAAAGAATAATGGGAAGTTCACAACTTTTAGCGATAGCTGCAAAATGGTCAAATAATTCCTGATCGGTGGGTTGTATAAACATTGGTGTCAGAACCGTCAGAGCATCTGCGCCTGCGGATTCCGCCATCTTGGCTAATTTAATACACTCACGTGTCGTAATTGCTGAGGCACCGGCATATACAGGAATCTTACGGTTTACTTCTTCAACAGTGACTTGAACAGCTTTTTTCTGATTCTCAAAATCAAGACCGTAAAACTCTCCGTTGCTGCCATTTACAAAGATTCCGTGAACACCGCCATCCATCACATACTGAATAACCTGCTTCAATCCTTCAGTATCTACGTTTTCGTGACTATCCACAGGGGTTACGATGGGAGGAACTATACCGTTAAATGTTAAATTGTATTTCAATTTAATCGTTCTCCTGTTCTATATTTTATTAACTGAATAGAAACATAAGATTCCAGGGGATATCCCGGCCCTTTAAGATTCTATCAGCAAGCTATAATCATTTAATCATTTATCCGGGCATGTCGAAATGTTTGGAAGGTATTAAAAAAATGAAGATTTTTGTGCAGTCTGCACAAAGCTCCGGCATTTAAAGTGTTTGGCATATAAGTAGAGCCGATTGCTGCTAAAAATGGATCAACTTAAAAAATAGCATCATATAAACAGGCAGAATAAATAGATAAGAACCATAGGATACCAGAAGAGCCAATGCCGTTGCCTCTTCATTTTTCCCGGCTTTTTTAGTCATCACCGAAAAATTTGCCGCAACAGGGATTGTTGTCTCAATAAATAATACAAGTAAAACAGAAGGAGCTAAAGCTTGGACAGCCGGTAGATATTTTAGTAGAAGAAGAAATGCTGCTGGTAAAATACCGTAACGGATCAGCATAGGGGTGAAAGCAAATCTTATATCTGCCCCAGACAATGATCTCTTTAATTCTAATTCGCCAACCATTGCTCCCAGAACAATCAGTATCAATGGTGAAGTTATTGAGCCCAGAGTCTTCAACCCTCCATGGATGTAGTGGAAAGGGAGGGTATAATCAGCTATCAACGGTCCGGATCCCGACAGACTGAGCAGAACTCCGCATAAAATTCCAATTACTGGAGGAGTTATAAACTGTTTAATACGAATTCTACCTGTCGCTCCTGTTACCAGATAATTCCCTATACTCCACAATAAAGGACTGTATATTAAAATGAATGATCCGATATAAAGGGAGGGTTGAGGGATATTGAAGAACTCTCCAAATCCACTCATATTTGCATTGAATATGTCGAATAGTGCTAAAGGAATATAACCTGCATTGCTGAAAGTACAGAGAGCCATATAAACCTTTCTAGATTTTTTAGGAATTCTGAATATGCGTGCAAGCAGTAAGCTTAACAGGAATGAAATCCCGATAATGAGTAATGCGTATAAAGGAAATAGTGCACCTGAGGCAAGATCAGCTCTATCAATGGATGACATGCGGGTTAAAAACATTGCCGGCAATGTAATATTTATAAGGAGTTTACTTATGGATGCAAATACATTTTTATCCCATTTCGCAAATTTTCTCAGGATAAATCCAATTCCGGCAAGAATGAGAATTTGAAGTAGAGAATAGAGTACTGGTAGAAAAAAATGAGACATTATGCACTTCCCTTAATGGACAAAGATGAGAAATAGAAACTATTTCTATATATCTTTACCCTGTTGAGAAGTGATTACAATGTTCAATAAACATAAAATTATCTGGTTTTATTGTATGGGAATAACAGAATAGCGGCTACTTTCTATAAAAATGTACATCATTAAAGAATCCTGATGATTCAATATCAATACTTATCAAGATAATGTGACAGTTCATTCAAGAGTTCCCTATCTGATCCAATTACTAGGGGATCAATATTCAGAGTACTTTTTAGCTTATTGAGTCTGAATGTTATTGTATTGCGATGTACATGAAGATCCTTGCTGGTATTAACCAGATTATAATTATTTGCATCCAGAGCCTTAATAGTTTCTATCATCACAATCTTTTCATCTCCTTGAAAAAGGGAATGGAAAGCTGAAAAAATATCATTGTACAGTTTCATTGTTACTGAATTCCGTATGTAATCCTGGATGTGGTCAAGAAAAAATACTACTTTGTTATTCAGGGAGAGACGGGGATAAAGGGCAATCTGCTGTGCATGAATATAGGATGTCCTGTACATATCAATTCTGGTCTGCAGACTCCCTACATAGTACTTGAGATCATTTTCACCCAGTTCAACAGGAATCTTCTCTTCCAGATCCCAGATATAACTGAAAACCTGCTCTTTATAATCCCTGATACCTTCGTTTACATTATTATCCAGATTTCTCATAATGATAATATCATCGTTTCTGCCCTTGATAAAAATGCTTTTATGGTGAGTCTCATTTCCTGAAGCCAAGGCCCTTATCACCATGTCTCTATCAATTCTGAGGGAACAGCGCATGATAATCATGGTGATCAATTTGGAGCACTCTATTCCATATCTATCATAAAGACGGGTTGCTTCTTCAAAATTGTAATCCTCTTCAAAAAGGACATAATGTAAAAATTTCTCAGCGCTCCCCATAGCCCTCTGATTTTTTGACATCTGGATTTCATAGGCAAGCATTGTTTCCATTGATGTTTTGACAAAACCGGCAAAGCTTTTAACATTTTCCGGATCTCCTGATACACAAATAACACCGATATGCTTTTCTTTGAAATCTATAAACATATTTATACCGGGTTTTGTTCCGATAAAACGGTCTTTATTTGTCACAACTCCAGAATCCATTTTTCCAGATAATAGACCATGTGCCACTTCATGAAAGTCCCCAACCCGGGAGTTATCTTTACTGGCAATAATAATCCCTTCATGATTCATAATATTTACGTTGTAGGGGAGATTTTTTAGTGTCTTTTGAATAAATTGTTGAGCGAATTCAGGAGTGAGGATGGCCATTAATACCCCTTAGGTCAATTTTCTAGAAAGTATCACGTAGCCTTATGAGTGTCAAACATTGAGAGGGCTGAAAGTTTGATCTAAACATTGTTCTGTATTTATTGACATATAGAATGAATGTCTTGTTGCATTTTATATTATGATAGCTGTTAATTGAATAGTTAAAGAATACTAAGGATAATTAGATATGAAAAAGATAAGAATTGCTCTCATGCTTTTACTTGTATTATCAGCCGTACTTGTTTCATCCTGTTCCAAAGAGGAAGATAAATCACTGGTTGTAGCCATGGAACTTCAGTTCCCACCCTTTGAAATGGCAGATGCTGATGGCACTCCCACTGGAATCAGTGTTGAGATGGCCTACGCTCTCGGTGAGTACCTGGATCGTCCGGTAAAAATTGAAAACACATCCTGGACCGGTCTGATCCCCTCAATACAGTCTGGAAAGGCCGATCTTATTATCTCTTCCATGAGTGTTACAGAGGAAAGAGCAAAAGTTGTGGATTTTTCCATTCCCTATGCTGCCTCCGGACTGACTCTGCTTATCAATAAGGATTCAAAAGTATCCGGATATAGTGACCTTGCTAAGGAGGGTATTGTTATAGCCGTAAAATCAGGAAATATCGGAGCCCTCTGGGCTCAGGAAAACGTTCCTCAGGAAAATATCAGGATCTTTGATGAAGTTGCAGCCTGTGCTCTGGAAGTTTCCCAGGGTAAGGTGGATGCCTTTATCTATGATGCTCTGACAACCTTTGAACTGCAGAAAAAATTTCCAGAAACAACAGTTGTTAATCTGGAAAATATTCCTGGAACAAGCGGTGGCTGGGGAGTCGCCATGAAAAAAGGCAGCAGTCTGAAGCCCGAAATTGATGCTTTTATCCTTGAATACCGCAATAAAGGCGGTTTTGAGAATCTAGAGAAAAAATACCTGACTGAGATGAAGCAGGTATTTGATGATGCTGGTGTGTCTTCCTTTTTTGACCTGATGAAATAGAGGTATTATAATGAACTTTCTTACTGAACGGGAGGGTGAGGATAACCGCTTTGCTCATTTCTTCAGCTGGCTCCTGATCGCCCTTCTCCTGGCAGGAGTTTTCTGGTTCGGCTTCAGCCGGCTGGGTTACCGTTTTGCCTGGGATACCATATATGACTACCGGATAAACTTCTTAAGAGGATATGGGATGACAGTTCTCATCTCTCTCTTTGCCCTTGTACTCAGTCTGGTACTTGGAATCCTCTTCGGTCTTGGACAGGGTAGCCGTCTGCTTCCCTTCCGTTATCTCTCCCTCTTTTATATTGAACTGGTGAGAGGAACCCCCCTGCTGGTGCAAATTCTGATCTTCTTTTATGTCATTGCCAATGCTGCGGGGATTCATAACCGCTTTGTTGTGGGAGTTTTGATTATGGCTCTTTTCTCGGGGGCATATATTGCAGAAATTATCCGCGGCGGTGTTCAGAGTATCGGAGAGAGTCAGAGGGAAACAGCCAGGTCTTTGGGATTTTCATCCTATCAGACATACCGCTTTGTGATTTTCCCTCAGGTAATTACCCGGATTCTGCCCTCTCTGGCAGGACAGCTGGCATCTCTGATAAAAGACTCGTCTCTCTTATCTGTTATTGCATTAAAAGAGTTCACAATGGCAGCCAGGGAGATGAATGCCAATACATTCTCAACCATGGAAGCCTATATTCCGTTGGCCATAGGTTACCTGCTTCTTACTCTGCCGATCTCCCGTCTGACCCGTATTCTGGAAAGGAAATTCAGCTATGAAACTTGAGCTTGATAATCTATATAAACACTATGGAGATCTGAAGGTTCTGGACGGAGTCTCCCTCTCTCTGGAAGATATTCACTCTCTGGTATTTATCGGTCCTTCAGGAGGAGGGAAGACAACTCTACTCCGCCTGATTGCAGGACTTGAGAAACCTGACGGTGGAAACATCCTCGTCAATGATCGTCCTATTGAGTTCGGCAGTGAAGACAGCCTGCGGGAGTACAGGAAGAAGATCGGTATGGTTTTTCAGGCCTATAATCTGTTTCCACATCTAACCGCCCTTGAGAATATTACACTTCCTCTGGTCAAGGTTCATGGCTATGAGGAGAGAACGGCTCAGGAAGAAGCTCTTATTCTTCTTGAACGTTTTCAGCTGGCAGATCAGGCTTTCAAGAAACCTGCTCAGCTTTCGGGCGGGCAGAAACAGCGGATTGCTATCTGCAGGGCTGTAGCCATCAGACCGGAATTCCTTCTGCTGGATGAACCGACTTCTGCACTTGATCCCGAGTATACATCCGAGGTCCTGGACCTGATCGGAGAACTCCGGGCTGAGGGTATGCGTCTTATTCTTGTTACCCATGAAATGGGATTTGCAAGGCAGGCGGCAGATTATCTTCTTTTTGTGGGTGACGGCGGATTGATCGGGCAGGGGACACCTGCCGAACTCTTTGATCAGAATGCTGATGAGAGGGTGAGCCGCTTTTTTAATAAAGTACTGAAATATAACTGATCTGGAAAGGTGAACTTATGGCAGGTACAAAAGAATGTGATGATAATCGGTGAAACTGGAGGCTGAACCTCTCTTCTCAGTCTTTAAAGATTTCATGGGGCGGAAGCCAGCTGTCTATGTTCTTTACTATTCTGGGTACCATGGCAAAGCCTTTTATGCTCAGCCCCTCAATGGCTCCCAGTTCTTTTTTAAGAAAGTGATCCATAGATTCAAAGTCCTGAAAGCGGCCCTCTATAGAGAGTTCATTAGATGACTGACCCACTGCCAGGTAACATATTGGATCCATTTCAGTCAGTTCTTTCAGGATTTCGTCTTCATATCCGTCTTCACAGGCCAGGAATATATCCACCGAAATTCCGTACCCGAAAACCTTCGGTTCTACGATTCCTTTAAGCCGGACCGCTCCCAGTTCCAGAAGTCTGTTCAGTCTCTTGCGGATATTTCTCTGATTGGCACCTGATCTCTTCTCCATATCTGCAGCAGACATACGGGCATCTTCATTAAGAAGAGTTATTATTTCATAATCCAGCTGATCAAAAGGCAGTGGAATTGAACTGTTATTCATTTACTTTTTTCTCCATAAGCGAAACTGATACTGTGAACACAAGGTTCACTAGGGGCGCGATCATGGTATATAGATACCATTTTTCCGGATACATGACTGTTTCCATAGACCAGCCCTCCAGAAAACCACATAAAATGACCCGTACCAATATACCGGAAATGACTCCTGCAAAAAACCCTTTTTCAGTAGTTCTTTTCCAATATATTGCCAGTGTAAGGGGAACGAATAATCCCGCCAGCAGACTGTCAAATCCGAAGTTCATCAAAAGATAGGCATGGGGATAGGATATTCCTATAATTGTAGTAACAACAGCAAAAATAACAACTACAAGCCGGCTGTATAAAAGTTCTTTCTTAGGATCTACTGTTTTTTTCTGGAAAAAAGGAAGAATATTCCGGGTAAAGAGAGTCGATAGAGCAAGGAGTGCTCCGTCGGCACTGGACATAACCGCAGCCAGGATTGCCGATACAAAAATGACTGCCAGGGGGAGGGGAAAGAGTTGTTGAATCATCACAGGCATAATCAGTTCACTGTCACCTCCCAGCATTTCAAGAGTAAGGGTTCCTTTCGCTACCAGAGCTGCTCCTATTAATCCTAAAAGTACTACCAGAGAACCGAAGAACCAGTATATAAACCCTGCTGTGATACTGGCCCATTTTACATCCCTGTCAGTGGCTCCTGCCTGAGCAACCTGGTTGATATCCGGGCTGGCTATAGATCCCAGACCGATTGTCATCCAACCGGCAATCCACGGGAGCCATCGTCCCATGGTGCTGAAGTCCGGATTAAATGAGGGAATAAAGGAGATCATCTCTCCGGGAAGATTTGCTTTTATTTCTGAAAATCCTCCCACTGCATTAAGGCCGACAGGAACGGCAATTATTATCCCTGCCAGAACAATAATCATCTGTACCATATCAGTCAGGGCAACAGACCAGAGGCCCCCTGCAATTGTGTAGAGGACTACAAGGATTACTCCAAGCCAGATTGAAAGGTTATATGACCAGCCCAGAATAGAATTAAAGACCTTCCCGAATACAACGATCTGAGCGGCTACAAAAAAGACCCAGCCGAAAATCATAACAAGAGTTGATAAAAGCCCTGCTTTTTTTCCGAATCTTGCTTCGAAGAAATCCGCCAGGGTAACTCCTTTTAGTTTTCTTAGAGTGTTAAAATAGAAAAGTCCTGCCAGAATAAGACAAAGACCCGCACCGTATGGATCAGGAATAACACCCCAGGCTGCATCGGTACTCCAGAATCCGTATTCGAAAGCCACACCTGTTGTTCCGATGACTGTTCCGCCTCCGAACCATAATCCGGCAAAGGTGAAAGAGAGGAGCCAGTAGGGGAGGGATCGTCCGGCTACAGCAAAATCCTCTCCGGTTTTTACCTTTTTTGACGCGTAGATACTGACAGCCACAAGAAGCAATATATAGAATCCTATTCCAAAGAGATACCAGTTCATCAATTGGTCCTTTTTTTATTCAATATATTAGCATATTAACATAAAAAGGCGATTTGTCCAGCTTTTATGCACTTTAAAGTTCCGAAACGGAATAATTAGTGTATTAATAAACATTTTGCTTGACGTAATAGTCGTTCCGGGCGTACACTTCGTTCGAATCAATAAAGTTTTATTTAATTCGGGAGGATTGATATTTATGAAATTACCTAGCTCAAGTGCTACTGATCTTAATAAAAAAGACCTTACCCATATGATCTCCATGCAGGATTTTTCCAAGAAAGAAATGGATGACATGATGGAACTCATGGATATGCTGAAACAGGCCAGACATGACAATGCTGTTCCTCAGCTTTTTAAAGGCAAATCAGTTGCTATGATTTTTGAAGCAGGTTCAACAAGAACAAGAGTTTCATTTGAAACAGCGGCTACTATTCTGGGAGGACATGCACTGTTTCTCTCCCCTAAAGATATTCACCTCGGTGGAAAAGAGTCCATTGACGATACAGCCAGAGTTCTGTCAAGAATGTGCGATATGGTCATGGCCAGAACCAATGAACCCGAAACAATCGATGCACTGGCAAAAATGTCCACTGTACCCGTAATCAACGGTCTTGATACAAGATATCATCCCACACAGATGCTGGCGGACTTCTACACAATCAAAGAACATATGCCCACAGGAAAAACACTCTCAGACCTGACACTGGCCTTTATGGGTGATGCAACTGACGTATGCCGTTCTCTACTCCTTACATGTACAAAATACGGGATGAAATTCAAACAGATCGGTCCGGTAAAATATCAGATGGAGCAGGAATGGCTCGATCAGGCAGATAAAAACTGTGCTATCAGCGGCGGTTCTTATGAAATCACATCAGATACATCCAAAGTCTCCGAATGCGATATCATCTATGGTGACAGCTTTTACTGGACAACACAGTACGATGAAAAAGATGAAAGACTGGCCGCATTTATGCCCGATTATGTCATCACCGAAGAATTGATGTCTAAAGCAAAACCAGGTGCAATGCTCCTTCACTGTCTTCCTGCCAATGACAAGGAAGAAGTTACAAGGGAAGCTCTTGAAGGCGAATATTCAGTTGCCTTTGATGAAGCTGAGAACAGACTGACCGCACAGATGGCTATTCTGGTTTACTTCACACGTAAATATGTAAAAGAACCCGATGCGGCAACTGTGAAAAAGCACGAAGATAAAATCAATAGTTTTCTTAAAACTCTATAAGGATAAATGAGATGTCAAAGAGAATAGATTCAACACCGAAAAAAGATGGTTATAGAATGCCCGCAGAGTTTGAGCCCCATGATAAAACATGGATGCTCTGGCCCGAAAGAACTGATAACTGGAGAAACGGGGCAAAACCTGCACAGAAAGCATTTGTTGAAGTGGCAAAGGCTATTTCCCAGTTTGAACCTGTAGTTGTAGGTGTAAGTGCAGGGCAGTACCAGAACGCTCTGGAAATGCTGCCTGAAGCCGTTAAAGTTGTCGAGATGAGCAATGATGATTCATGGATCAGAGACTGCGGTCCCACATTTGTTGTTAATGACAGTGGTGATCTGCGGGGAGTTGACTGGGAATTCAATGCCTGGGGTGGACTGGTTGACGGTCTCTATTTCCCCTGGGACAAAGATGATCAGGTAGCCCGTAAGGTCTGTGAAATGGAGGGTGTTGATTCCTACCGTACAGAAGGTTTCGTACTGGAAGGCGGTTCTATCCATGTGGATGGTGAAGGTACATGTTTTGTTACCGAGGCCTGTCTGCTCAGTGAAGGCAGAAATCCTCACATGACCAAAGAAGAAATTACACAGAACTTAAAAGACTACCTGAATGTTGAAAAGGTTATCTGGCTGGAAGAGGGTATTTATCTCGATGAAACCAATGAACATGTTGATAACATCATTCATGTAGTGGCACCTGCAACAATATGCCTGGCATGGACTGATGATGAGAATGACCCTCAGTATGCTATGAGCAAAAAAGCATTTGACCTTCTGTCAAATGAAACCGATGCCAAAGGACGTAAGTTCACTATTCATAAGCTTTATACCCCCTCTCCTTTTATAATTGTTACTAAAGAGGAATCTGAAGGTGTTGATTCAGTAGATGGAACTCTTCCCAGAGAAGAGGGAGACCGTCAGGCTGCTTCATATGCAAATTTCCTGATTGTCAACGGCGGAGTAATCCTGCCTGTATTTGGCAGAGCAGAAGATGAGAAAGCCAAAGCGGTCATTCAGAAGGCTCTGCCCGATCACAAAATAGTAACTGTTCCCGGACGAGAGATTGTTCTGGGTGGTGGAAATGTTCACTGTATCACTCAGCAGCAGCCTAAAAGGCTTGCTAAGTAATTTCATCTGAATCAGGCGGCAAGCTGCCTGATTCAGGTATTTTTATAAGGAGAAATATTTTGGAAGAGAATAAGAAGATGAATTTATTTCAAGTCATTGCATACCTGATCAGCGGTATCATCGTGCTTGATACATTTGCCGCTCCTGCAGAGATGGGACTTTCGGCCATTGGACTCTGGCTGATAGTCACAATATTTTTTATGATTCCCAATGGATTTATCAATGCGGAACTGGGTGCTGCCTACCCTGACGGTTTTGTATCCTGGGTAAAAGAATCCATGGGTAAACTGCATGCCACCATTGCCGGATGGTTCTACTGGGTCAATGTAGCCATGTGGCTGCCTGCTGTTTTTATAGTATTTACAATCTGGATAGCCTACGCTTTTAACCTCTTTGATACAGGTTACTGGAATAATACTGTCATGTTTGTTGTTGCCTTTGTTGCAAACTGGGCTTTGATCTTTACCGTGAGAAGAGGAATCGACCTGGGTGTCTTTCTGAGTACCCTTGGTACAATCATTAAAGTCGGTGTTCTCCTTATCTTCGGTACTCTGGGTATCGTTTATGTGGCTCAGAACGGAATTGAAGGAACCGGTCTCTCTGTAGGCTCATTCTTCCCAACTCTTGCTAATATTACAAGTATCGGCTTTGTTACTGCCATTGTATTCAACCTGCTGGGACTGGAACTGATTGCCGCCATTACCGATAAGGTAAGAGGAGGAGCCAAGGCTCTTCCCAAGGCCATTATTGTCGGTTCTATCATCATTGGTGCCCTCTATATTTTCGGTACCTATGGAGTACTTGCTGCTGCAACAGAAGCTGATCTCGCGGATGTCGGATTTATTACAGATGCTCTCCCCAACGGATTGTATATTCTTGTTGAAAATGTCGGTCTCCCTGTCTGGGTTTATACAGTACTGATGATTGGAGTTCTTTTTACTCTAATGTCCAATATGATTGCCTGGATTATCGGTGCTTCTGAAATCCTTGAAGATGTAACTTTCGCACAGGACTTCAAAGTGTTTAACGAACGTCATCCCAAATATGGAACTCTTTCCAAGTCATACATTCTGCTTGGAATCATCTCTTCCGTATTCCTGGTAATCGGATTCTTTATTCTGGATGCCATTAACGGAGAGGCTTTCTGGACGGTACTGGCCCTCAGTATGGTTATATTTATTTTCCCCTATATCTATCTTTCTCCAGCCATTATCAAGCTGAGAAAACGGGATGGTGTAGAAGGCAGAAGCTTTGTGATTCCCGGAGGTAATGTGGGTATGTGGATAGCCTCCATCTTAAACTTTGTATTTATTGCCCTCGCTATTGTCATGCTCTTTGTCGATCAGTCTCCTCTGTACTACTCAATAGTTATTCCGGGAACGATCATTACGGCGATTATTCCCTTTATTCTGCATAAGTTCAGTAAAGATAAATCGGCTACTGCATAGTCAGTAAATTTTTAGAACAAAAAATCGCTGCCTGGATCAGAATTGATTCAGGCAGTAAACAAGAAAGCAGGAGACTTATGAGTTTAGTAATAATCCTCTACCTGGCAGTCCTGGCAGTATTTACTTTGGGATATTTGTATAAGGGAGGTTGTCTCCTGAAGAATAAGAATGATGGTCTGAGTAATAAAAGAACTCGCTTCATTCTGAAAGCACAGGAAGATGACGAAGTTGACTATGTAAAATTCAGAAAACACAATGGCAGACTGTCAATTGTTATTGGTTTTTTATATCTCGCATTAATAGCAATTACATTTCTGTTTGCACCCAATGTTTTTGGAACACTGACAACCCGTGAGATACAGTTGATCAGAACTTGTATTATTGCCGTTTTAGTTCTCCATTTCTCAAGAGATATGTGGCTGGCAACTATTAGAGATAAGTTTGTAATAAGAAAAACAAATACAGAAATCACCAGATACGACATTAAGACTGCTGTTGCATTTGTGGTTTTATCAGTAACCCTCATCTACAGCATTTATATTCAAATCAGCTATGCATGGTAAGGCCCCTTGGTCTTTATTAAATAAGGAAACTCAAAATGGACAATAAAAAAATTGTTCTCGCACTTGGCGGGAATGCAATTATTAAAAAAGGTGACACTGGAGATTTCTACTCCCAGTGGGACAATACATATAAGAGCATGGAACCAGTGGTGGATATGATTGCCGAGGGATATGATTTTGTTATTACCCACGGAAACGGTCCTCAGGTCGGTGCCCTCATGCTTATGGTAGATAAGAGCCGGGATTCTGTACCCGAAACTCCCCTGGGTGTTGCAGATGCAATGACTGCGGGTTCCATGGGATACATGCTTGAGCAGAATATCCAGAATCTGATGATCAGAAAAGGGATCTGGAAAAATGTAGTAACGGTTCCCGTTCAGATGGTTGTTGATAAAAAAGATCCTTCACTTGCTAATCCTACAAAGCCTATCGGACCTTTCTATACAGAAGAAATTGCGAAGAAACTGGCTGAAGAAAATAACTGGATAGTCAAAGAAGATGCCGGCCGTGGATGGAGAAGATATGTTGCATCTCCCTATCCCCTGGATGTTATTGAAAAAGATGCGGTCCGTCTGCTTCACAATCAGGGTTATGTCGTTGTTACCTGCGGCGGCGGCGGAATCCCTGTGTATTATGAAGAGGATGGTACAATCGAGGGTGTAGACTGTGTAATTGATAAAGACCTTGCCAGTATGAAGCTCGCCCTGACTGTGGGAAGTAAAATTCTTGTTATCATTACAGGTGTACCTGCAGTAGCCATAAAGTGGGGAACTCCTGAAGAGAAGGTTCTCAGTGAGATGACTCTTGCAGAAGCCCGTTATTATATGAGTCAGGGGGAATTCCCCGCAGGTTCCATGGGGCCCAAGATCCAGGCTGCCATTGAATTTGTTCAGGCCGATTCTGAAAATAGGGTCATCATTACTGATGTGGAAAGTCTGAAAGATTCTCTTGCCGGTAAGGCCGGTACTGTAATCAAGGCATACTGAAAAAGATTATACAAGGAATAGATAATTGAGGCAGTTCCATTGGGGAGCTGCCTTTTTTTGTAATAAAACATTTATTTTTGTAATAAAACAGTGAATTAAGAGCTCATATTTAGACAGTTCTGTTAATATTTTTTAATAAATTAGTAAGTTTCTGTTGTCCTATTGACTCGTGTTAGTCGTTGGACTAAAATGCCGGTTGATAATAGCATCAATGAGAGGTGTACTCATGGAAATGAATCTTCATGCAGGACTGGATATTGGATCAACCACAGTAAAACTGATAATCATAAATAGAAATAGAGAAATTCTATACAGCCGCTATCTGCGTCATATGGCAAGTGTAAAGGAATGTGTAGCCGAACTTCTGGAAGAAGCATTCAGGCGGTTTCCCGAAAGCCATCTGACTATCTCTGCTGCAGGTTCTGCAGGAATATCAATCGCCCAATGGCTTGAGATACCCTTTGTTCAGGAAGTTATTGCCGGAACCAGGGCCATAGAGACTTTTATTCCAGAAACAGATGTAGCCATTGAACTTGGCGGTGAAGATGCCAAGGTCTCCTATTTCTCAGGAGTTGTAGATCAGAGAATGAACGGTATCTGTGCCGGAGGAACCGGAGCCTTTATCGATCAGATGGCTGTTCTTCTACAGACAGATGCTGCCGGCCTGAATGAGATGGCCCGTTCGGCAACAACCATTTATCCTATCGCCGCCCGCTGCGGTGTTTTTGCTAAAACAGATATTCAGCCCCTCCTTAACGAAGGGGGAGCCAAAGAAGATATTGCAGCCTCTATTTTTCAGGCCGTAGTTAATCAGACCATCGGAGGTCTTGCTCAGGGGAAACCGATCAGAGGGAATATTGCTTTTCTGGGTGGTCCTCTCTCCTTTCTGTCGGAATTGAGAAAGAGATTTATCATTACTCTGGATTTGAGGGATGAGAATATTATTTTCCCTGAAAACTCACAGTTCTTTGTGGCACTGGGAGCCGCTCTTGAATCGGTATCGAGCAAAGAAATCGACTTCAGAACGATTCACGAAAAGATACCCGGTCTTCTTGGAGCCAATGTGGTGGAAGTTAAAAGACTTCCTTCTCTTTTCAATGATGAGGAAGACCTTAAGTCCTTTAGAGAGCGCCATGCTAAGGCAAGAGTAAAAAGAAGGGATCTGGCTGATTTTTCAGGGTCGTGTTACCTGGGAATAGACGCGGGCTCCACAACTACTAAAGCAGCTCTTATAGACGGTGAGGGGGCTCTTCTCTACTCATCCTATGGAAGCAATGAAGGAAGTCCCCTTAAATCAACGGTTAAGATCCTTAAAGAACTCTATTCCATCCTTCCCTCTGAAGCTGTGATTGCAAAGACGACGGTTACAGGATACGGGGAGAAGCTCCTTCAGGCGGCACTGAAACTTGATATCGGTGAGATAGAAACTGTAGCCCATTTCAAGGCTGCCGATTTTTTCCTCCCCGGGGTAGATTTCATTCTTGATATCGGCGGCCAGGATATGAAATGTCTCAAGATCAAGGATGGGGTTATTGATGAAATCCTCCTTAATGAGGCCTGTTCTTCAGGTTGTGGATCTTTTATCGAGACCTTTGCTATTTCAATGGGATTTCCGGTAAAAGATTTTGCAGTAGAGGCTCTTCTGGCGGGACAGCCTGTAGATCTGGGTTCCCGGTGTACTGTCTTTATGAACTCCAGAGTTAAACAGGCTCAGAAAGAGGGTGTTTCAGTAGGAGATATCTCGGCAGGTCTTTCCTATTCTGTTATTAAAAATGCCATTACCAAGGTTATCAAGATCAAGAATCCCGATGATCTCGGAAAGAAGATCATCGTTCAGGGAGGAACCTTCTATAACGAAGCGGTTCTGAAAAGTTTTGAGTTGATTTCAGGACGGGAAGCCGTCAGACCTGATATCTCCGGAATCATGGGAGCCTTCGGGGCAGCCATTGTAGCAAAAGAGAGAAGTGATGAAGACTCAATCTCAACCATACTCAGTGCAGAAGAGGTCGACTCATTCCAGGTGGAGACAAGCCTGGAGAGATGTGGTTTCTGCGGTAATAACTGTCAGCTGACCCTGAGTACCTTCTCTGATGGAAGAGTCTTTACATCGGGGAACCGTTGTGAGAGGGGTGCTGGTATTCAGAAATCCGAGGAAGAGAAGCTTCCTAATCTCTATGACTATAAATATAAGAAAGTATTTGCATATAAACCCAGGAAGAAAGAGGATGCCGTCGCCACAGTGGGGATACCCCGGGCACTGAATATGTATGAGAATTATCCCTTCTGGTTTACCTTTCTGGACAGTCTGGGCTACAGGGTTATCTTCTCTAAACCTTCAAGCAAAGCCCTTTTTGATTCGGGTCTGGAGACCATTCCCGCAGAATCTGTATGCTATCCGGCAAAGCTGGTGCATGGTCATATAACGGATCTTATAAAGAAAAAAGTAGATCTGATCTTTTATCCCTCCATCCCCTATGAGAAGCAGGAGGATCCATCTGCAACCAATCATTATAACTGTCCCATAGTTGCTACTTATCCTGAGGTTATCAGGACCAATATGGATGGCCTCTCCTCTGAGGGGCCTGAGTTTCTGGCTCCTTTTTTGAGTCTCAATGATACGGATAAACTGGCAAAGAGACTTACTCAAATATTTGCTGAACGTGGTTTTTCACGTCAACAGATTTCAAAAGCCTTGAAGCTTGCTGTACAGGAGAGAGATAAAGTCAAACAGGACATTCAGAAGAAAGGGGAGGAGACTCTCGATTTTGCCAGACGAAATGGTATCAAATCAGTAGTCCTTGCCGGAAGACCCTATCATGTTGATCCTGAAATCAACATGGTATCCCCACTCTGATAAATGAAATGGGCATGGCGGTTCTCTCTGAAGATTCTGTTTCACACCTTGGAAATGTTGTCCGCCCCTTAAGAGTATTTGACCAGTGGGTCTATCATACCCGTTTGTATGCAGCAGCCCATTTTGTTGCTACTGACCCTCTCCTTGAGATGGTTCAGCTAAACTCATTCAGCTGCGGTATTGATGCCGTCACCACCGACCAGGTTCAGGAAATACTCCAGGGAGAGGGGAAAATATTTACTGTTCTGAAAATTGATGAAGGCAATCAGCTTGGAGCAGCCCGAATAAGACTCAGATCACTTAAGGCAGTTATGGATGAACGGGCCAGGAAATCCTCTGTATTGAAGAAAACATATAAGCCTGCAGAGAGGGTTCCTTTCACAAAAGAGATGAAGAAGAATTATACGATTCTGGCTCCTCAGATGTCACCCATTCACTTTCAGTTTATCGAAAAAGTTTTCAGGCTCAGTGATTATAATCTTCATATTCTACCGTCGGTAGATAAGGATGCTATCGATTATGGCCTGAAGTATGTAAATAATGATGCCTGCTATCCCACCTTAATTACAATCGGGCAGATTCTGGAAGCCATTGAGTCGGGTGATTATGATCCCCATAAGGTCGCAGTAATATTAAGTCAGACCGGAGGCGGATGCCGGGCAACCAACTATATTGCCTTCCTGAGGAAAGCACTGGCTGATGCGGGGATGTCCCATATTCCTGTAATATCTCTCAATGCTCTGGGAATGGAAAAAAACCCGGGATTCTCCCTGTCATATAAAATGATAAATCTCAGCATTCAGGCCCTTGTCTATGGGGATACCCTTATGAGGATACTTCTTAAAACACGCCCCTATGAAATGTTTCAGGGCAGTGCAGATAAGCTATACGATAAATGGGTGAAGATCTGCCTGGACTCCCTTGAGGGTGGCAGCAGAAGAATTTTTAACCGGAATATCAAAGGAATGATCCAGGAGTTTGACAGGCTTGAACTGTTTGATCTCAAGAAGCCCCGGGTCGGTCTTGTGGGAGAAATACTTGTGAAATTTCACCCCACTGCAAACAATCAGATCGTTGATGTTGTGGAAAGTGAGGGCGCCGAGGCTGTTGTTCCGGATCTTCTGGATTTCTTTCTCTACACATCCTATAACTCGAAATTCCGTTTTACTTCCCTTTCAGGCAGCCGTAAATCGATGGTAATAAACCGTATGGCGATCGCCTTTATTGAGTCCTACAGGAAAAAGATGCGGACCTGCCTTAATGAGAGCCAGCGTTTTGCGGCTCCCGCCTATATCCATGAACTGGCTGAGAAGGCCAGTTCCATTGTCTCTCTGGGAACCCAGATGGGGGAAGGATGGTTCCTGACTGCCGAGATGATAGAACTTATTGAAAGCGGGGCTGATAATGTAATCTGTATGCAGCCCTTTGCCTGTCTTCCTAATCAGGTAACCGGAAAAGGGATGATCAAGGCTCTTAAGGAGCAGCACCCCCAGGCCAATATTGTTGCCATCGATTACGATCCCGGGGCAAGTGAGGTCAACCAGCTCAACAGGATTAAATTGATGCTCTCTGTTGCCTTCAAGAAGATTGAATCTGAGGAAGGTATATTGGAAACTGCATCTGCGGCAGCTGGTGAAACTGAGGCTGAGGCTGTTCTGGTATGATGGTGTACGATGAAAAGATGGGAACAAAAGAGAAATTAATTTATGCAGCGGGAAGATGCCTCCTGGAGAAAGGGAGTCATGCGGCAAGTGTCAAAACTATTGCATCCATGGCCGGGGTGAACCATGGCCTGGTTCATCATTACTTCGGTTCCAAGGAAGGACTCTTTATCGCGCTGTTGAAAAAGTACTTCGAGCTTATTATCCCATCATCCGTTCATATTCATCCGTCCCGGGATGAGTTGATCAGTTATCTTGCAGAGACGGTGATTCTGAATTCAAGAATGATGATTGAACTCAGAGCCTTATCTTTTCATATGCCTGAACTGGACAGAGAGCTGATTCTCCTCACAAAAGAATTGAGGAGAAGGTTGATGAGCATACTTGGTATCAATTATGACAAAGCAATTCTTCTACAGGGGGCTGTCTCAGGTCTGGGATTCCAATCAAGCATTGACACATCTCTCGACGTTGAGAAGTACATTAGGATGATTGTGGATCTTGTTAATGATAATTAAGACAGAGTTCCGGTCTTTACATCTCTTCAACAAGCTGAATCTTATATCCGTTGGGGTCAAGAACAAAAAAGAATCTAATATTCGGATTGGGCTGAAAAGGTCCTGAGTGAATATCTATTTCTTTTTCTTTCAGAAACTCCATAAACTTATCAGTTGATTCAATTTTGAAGCCCATGGATAAGGAATCTCCAGTTTTGATATCCTTTACTTTCTCATTATAGATTAGTTCGAGTTCTGTCTCTCCATCAGCTAAAAAAGCGAATTCCATCCCCGGAGCAGGACTGAACTTTCTTTTTAATGTTAATCCCAGAATATTCTGATAAAAATCCAGGGATCTTTCCATCTCTTTTACGCTGAGTGTTGTCCATAAGTATTTCATTTTATTACTCCATTTTTACCATAATAGCAGATATTCAATTCTATATGGTATTGCTTTTGCCAGGCATTGCAGCCAATGCTTTTAAAATTTCATCCTGAGCCTTCTGGGCCATCTCTTTCCTGTTCCCTGATTCGACTGTATTCTCCAGATAATGGACCCGGGCAGTAAACCAGGGCATCATCAAAACTCTGCATACATGGACTAAAAAGGGGGTCCAGTCTCCCCAGGCTATTATACGGGATGCTCTGGGCCAGCCCCGGCAGCTCTCATACTCCAATGCGGCACAGTAAACCGGTTTTTTGAGCCTCACAGCGGCTTCAAAGAGTGAAGATTTAAAGGGAAGGCTTTTCTCTGTCTCACCGTCTATGGTGGTCGCTTCGGGGAAGAATATGACAGATTCTCCCTGTGCCATTTTCTCTTCCACCCCTTCAATAATGGGTTTAATATCCCTGACGGATTCTCTATCAATATAGATATTCCCAAGTGATCTGATCAGAAATCCTATGATTGGCCAGCTGGATGAGTCCTTTGTTACGATGAATGTCACAGCTCTGTCGTTAAGGTAGATAAAGGCATCCATCCAGGAGCGGTGATCGGAAACCATCAGAGATCCTGCCGGTGGAATCGTACCATTCTTCTTCACTCTGGCTCCGACAAATAGTGTGCAGAAACTGCCTGAAAAATGGTGTAGAAACTTTCTGCTTCTTTTCAATTCCAGTCCTGTTGTCTTCGTTATAAGACCGAGAATCACTAGAACTGATGCCATCAGGATGAGAAAGAGGAGTAAGAGGGGTAAACGGATAAGAAGAAGGGGCGGGCCGGCAATCCAGAAGTAGAAGGGTAGCTTAATGGGGTATCTTTCCGGATAGGTCGGCGGCATTATCTATTCTCCAGCTGATATAATTATCTATGAACACGATACAATATACAAATCGTAGTTCAGTGACAATCCTTTTTCACTCAGCAGAGAGATCATATTCCATAAGTTTTTCAATACCGGGAATAATGGATTTCACATATTCCCTGATATCCTTTATTTCATCTTTTGGAAAGCGGAAACCTATGGCTCCCGGGTGGCCGCCACCATTTTCAATGTTGAATTCTTTCAGTATAAGTCTGAGATCAAGATCCTTATAGGACTGACTCCGTCGTATTCGGAATTGAATCAGATCAGAATCTTTCTGGTCATCGTAATAGGCCACAAGGCTGAGCAGACGGCTGTGTTCGGCTAGAGAGTCTGCAGTATAACGGGCAACGGTCACAATGGTTTCATGATCGTATAGCTCTCTCATCTCCTCTATCACATCCTGAGGAATTATTACCGTACCGATTTTCGGCGATATCTCAGCCATCTGCTTCATCATCAGTCTGAAGCAGGCATCCTCCTGGCGGGAGAGTTGCTGCAGTCCGTCGAAGACCTCGTCCATAGAGGAAAAATTACTGGAGTTTTTACGGGTTATATTTGAAAGGATTTCACTGAACATGGTGCTGAAAAGCTCATAGAACCAGCGCTCTCTCCGGGTTTTCAGGTATTTGCCCATCTTGGAATCACCTATGATTCCTGTGAGTACCGCCAGTACGAAGTTCCGGGAAAAGAGTTCCTGAATATTATATTTGTCTATCAGGTCTTCCCTGTTTTTAAGTTTGAAGGCAAGCATTCCTACCAGTTCGCTGGCCGATGAGGCTTCATCCACCAGACAATATCCCTTGTCACCGCTGCATTCACTGTCCGCTTCCAGATGATGATCAATTTCTATTTTTAGAATCTTCTGATCTTTAAATATTTTTTCACGTTCAGGGAATTTCTCCTTCATTACCGGTTTGGGAGTATCCATCACGAATACCGTGGTAATCTTATGGGGAATTTTCTCAGTGTTATAGAGTATCTGGATGGCATTGTAGCGACATATATTCAGGAGGTACTGAAAGTTCTCATTTATCTTCTTAGGGATCATTATGTATGCGATCTTTGAAAATTTATTCAGCAGAAGAGCCATGGCAATCATGGATGAGATACAGTCTTCATCAGGGTTCTGATGTCCCATAACAAGAAATGAATCCCTCTGATCGATGGCCTCGAGTATATTGCTGATGATCTGGTTCCGTTTCTTAATGCTGAAAATCCAGGATTTAGTCAGTGTCCTGCCCTCCTGGTTTTTCCAGAGTCTTGCTGTATTCCGGCCCTCTTCCTTTGCTTCATAGAGTGCTTTATCCGCAAAGCTTTTCAGTTCGTCAGCAGTCTCCCCATGACAGGGGTAGCATGATATCCCTATACTCGCGCTGACATTTTTCAGTTCTCCATTCATCTTTTTCAGCAGAGTGATTTTTCTCAGTTCCTTATTCAGTTCAGAACAGAGCTCAAGAGCTTTATGTCCGTCGGTTCCGGGAAGAATAAATGTGAATTCGTCTCCACCGTAACGGGCCAGAATGTCATCTTCCCTGAATAGCTTTCTAAAGACCCTGATAACCTCCAGAAGAACTTTGTCTCCCAGTTCCTGGCCGTAGAGATTATTCAATGTTCCGAAGTGATCCAGGTCTATCATTATGACAGACAGAATATCTTCTGCGGCTTCGGCCTCGGTAATTCTCTCAACCAGGGCTTCATCAAGGAAACGTCTGTTGTAGAGACCTGTAAAGTCATCTGTTATGGCCCTGACTCTGGCCTGTTCACCCCATGTAACCATGTCGGAGAGAAAGGCCCCCGTATTTTTCAGCCGTAAAGTAGTGGTGTTAAGCATAGGATGCATGATGGCTATTCCGGCTTTGGGATTGTCTTCGATAAATTGGTAAAAGTCATCGGCCTTCAGGCTGAGTACTGTTGTATCTGCTTTGGGAGTACAGGTTGCAGATCTGGGGGATCTGTCGAATATGGACATCTCTCCAAGAAAGTTGCCTTCGGGTATCTCTGCAATCTCAATAAGCTCGTCTTCTGCTGTGTTTACCAGGATTGCCACTGAGCCTGACAGGACGATATACATGATATCCCCGTTGTCTCCTTCATTGAAGATCGGCTCTCCTGAGATGTATTTTTCTTCATTCATATGGGAGTAGAGATTAAGCAGGTCTTTTTCAGACAGGGTAGACAGGATTTTAATTGATCTAAGAACTTCAACAGCCGTTTTACTCATTCTGCTCCATCTTCGGGAAAGAGTATGCAGTTCCCTCCACGATTTCGTCCGATCAATGGGAGTTCGTGGGTTTTAAATACAAGCTCTTCGGGATCTGTATAATGATCGGGAAACAGGGCTATACCGACACTGGCACTCAGTTTAAACTTCTTTCCTTTTGTCACTTCGCTTATATCCAGGCCTTTAAGAAAATTCTGTACTCCCTTTGCCGCATTATAGGCCTCATCCCTATCAACATCAGGAAGCATGACGGCCATGGCGTTTCCCTTATAGCGTACAGTACGCTTGTCGTCTCCCGTATAGTCTCTCAGCTTCCTCGCCATTAATTTAATAACGATATCACCGGCTTCATGACCGTATTCGTCATTCAGTTCCTTGAAATTATCCGGTTTGGAGATGATCAGGGCAAAGGATAATCCTATGGATATATTCTTTCTGACTCGTTCAAGCAGGTATGTATCGTTGTAAATTCCCGTAAGTTTGTCTCTGTATACCTGCTTTTTCAGTTCTTGTATGATTGGGGAATTTTCTTTTACAAGGGCATTAGCGCTGCGGATGCGGCTGGATATACCTGCAAGCAGTTTATGCAGAATACGAGCGGATATCTCGGGATGATTGTTCAGTATGTCGGCAAAGGAGGTGCCGGATTTCGGGAAGATAAGGAGTTCCGTATTCCCTGTCGCATGGGCGGATACTCCTCTGTCGCTTTCGGTAAACATATCAATTTCACCAAAGCAGTTACCGTCAATGAAGCGGGCAATATCGATAACAGGTCCGTAGGGTTCCTGTTTGGATATCAGTACCTCTCCCGATCTGACTATATACAGAGCATCTCCGGGCTCATCGATTTTAAAGACAGAATCTCCTTTCCTGTAAGTTCTAAACTCGCTGTGGTCGGCAATGACCTCAAGTTCATGATCCAGAAGGGAAGAGAACATATCCGTTTTTTTGAGAAGCTCAGATTTTAGCGGCAGCAGTTTATCAGCCATGTCTACCGTTTTTAATCTCCTTCAATAATGATTGTGCGTACAATTATATTTCTTTTAGTCATAAAAAGAAAGGAAAGTATTAAAGATCATCAATCTCTTATAATTTAACTCTGCTGCACAATACAGTACTACCTATTTTTGATCAATTTCAGGATTACCAGTCAATCTCCATAACTGCTTTGAGGATCTCAATTTTTTTAAGATTGGTATCATTGGCATTGACGGCAATAACCAGATTTTTTTCCGGTACAAAAGCGAGTATTGCTGCGTAGCCGGGGCCTCCACCGCTATGCCCATACACCCTTGAACCAGTCATTTTCCATACTTTAAGTCCGTATCCAAATTGTTTAATCTTTCTGTACTTTCTCTCAAGCTCGTTTTTTGTAAAGGGGCGCTGCATCTCTTTAAGGAGTTCCTTATTCTCTATCTGCTGACCTTCCAACCCTTCTGCTTCCATGAGAAAATATCCAAATTTTGCCAGATTTTCAGCCGTACCGCTCAATCCGGTTGATGGAGTGTAGTCAGTATAAACAGGTTCAAACCACATCCTGTGATTATCCTTCTCCCGGACAAGCTGCTTTAACAGACCCCTGTCGCCGTAGACCCTCAGTAATACGGTGAAGATATCTATTACAGGTTGTGATCCTGTGGCCGTTCTTTTTTGAAGTTCAGCTGTCCTTACAAAGGAGGTGCTTTCCAGGTTCAGGGGCTTCAGGATATTTTCACTTACATAATTCTCATAACTCATCCCTGTTATTTTTTCGATAATCACACCCAGGACAATATAGCCGGTGTTACTGTAACTGGTATCACTCCCGGGAGTGAAATTTACAACCCTGTAGTCTTCTTTAATCCTGTTTTCAAAAAACTCACTCTGTACAACAGGAGCCTCGGAGGCAAAATGAAGCCATTTCAGGCCCTCGGGGATAATCTCAGGGAGTCCTGATTCATGGTTCAGAAGCTGTTCCACCGTGATTGTTACTGATTCTCCGTCCTTGTTAACTGTGTTGTAAGCCGGGAGATACTTTTTAACAGGATCACCGAGGCTCAGTTTTTCCTCATCAACAAGTTTCAGTACAGCAGTGGATGTAAAAAGCTTTGTGGCCGAATACCAGGGATAGACAGTGGTTGTCCGTGCAGGGATATTCCGTGGAATATCGGCCATCCCGAATGCCTTTTTGTATACCCATTTTCCATCTTTCAATACTGCAATGCTTAGAGAAGGAGGCGTACTGTTTGATGTAATTTCTTCCAGGTAAAGGTCCAGCTCCTGTGTTGTGGATATTTTCCGGGGTGGAGAAGGTTGTGAAGGTTTAAGAATCAGAAGGAGAACTGCTCCCAGAATCAATGTTCCAATAATTATAGCAACGATAATAACTGCTTTTTTCATTTATATATTCCTTGAATAGTCTTTATGACTCTTACTACAAGATCCATGCCAATTCTGTTTCTTTTGCTTTCAGCTGTCTTGAGGCAGATTCCTCGGGATGATTCTGGTTTATTCCGCCATCTTCTGGTGAATGGAAATAGATGATAGACTCCTGTCTATGATGCAGGAAGATGAGAATCAGAAATTCCTTATGGAAATGGCGAATACTAAAATGCCCTTCGGCAAATATGAAGGGCGCTATCTGATAGATCTGCCTGAAGCCTATGTTCTCTGGTTTAAGCAGAAGGGTTTTCCCAAGGGAAAGCTGGGGCTGATGCTGGAATCCGTAATGGAAATCAAGGCGAACGGTCTGGAGTATCTTGTCCGGCCTCTGCGCAAACGGCAATTCTAGAATAGATTATCAGAGTCTTTCAGGGCAACAGGAGGAGAAAGGATCTCCTTCCATATTACGGCTTTTCTCAGGGCTGACTGTTTTTCAATTCTGCCAAATACAGAGTTCTTTTCAGTTCTTAGCTTTTCGGCGGCAGGAATCACAATTTCGGGCTGAATAATCCTGTATTGTTTTACATCATTATTATTGCTGAGAATTCTTTGCGCATAAGATTCGACACTTTGATAAACCGGATCTTCCCGGGGTGGACGATCAGCCTTTTTTTTATCAGCTTTCATAATAAATTTCCTGAACAGCGGGTTAAATACAAAAACCAGCAGCATCAGCAGAGAAAAAATACTGACTATGAGGTCTCCTTTGTCCATTTACTTACTCTCATCCTTATTCATATCGCCTCCGATGCTGTTTCTCATGGAAGTATCCGCCTTGACATTGTTCATTCTGTAATAATCCATGATTCCCAGATTCCCCTTGCGGAATGAGTCGGATATCGCTTTTGGTATCTCCACTTCAGCCAGGACAACCTTGGCTCTGTTTTCCTGAATCTCTGCCATCATTTCCTGTTCTCTTGCCTTTGCTGCGGCACGTCGCTGTTCTGCAACAGCCTGAAAACGTCTCATATCCGCTTCGGCCTGGTCTGCCTGAAGCTTGGCTCCGATATTGGAACCCACATCTATATCTGCAATATCTATGGAAAGAATTTCAAAGGCTGTTCCCGCATCCAGCCCTTTCGCCAGGACTGTTTTTGAGATATTGTCCGGATTCTCCAGCACATCTTTATAGGTCGCAGCGGATCCGATGGTAGTTACAATCCCTTCACCTACACGGGCTATAATTGTCTCTTCTGTAGCTCCCCCGATAAGGCGTTCTATATTGGTACGTACAGTTACACGGGCTTTGGCCATCAGCTGAATCCCATCCTTTGCAACTGCTGATATGGCCTCTTTGCCTTTTTCCGGACTGGGACAGTCGATTACCTTCGGGTTTACACAGGTCTTTACCGCTTCCAGGACATCCCTTCCTGCCAGGTCTATGGCTGCGGCTTTGGAAAAGGAGAGGTCCAAAGTTGCCTTATTGGCTGCGATCAGAGCCTTACTTACACGGATGATATCTCCACCTGCCAGTAGGTGGGTTTCCAATAGATCTGAATCCATATCCAAACCGGCTTTTACCAGCATTATACGGCTGTCTACAACAACTTTTGATTTTACTTTCCTGATCCACATTCCTATGATTCTGCTCATCTTTACAGGAGCTCCTGATATAAGAGCCCGAAACCACAGACCGAAGAACATGATAAAAACCATCAGGATCAGAAGACTGAAAAGTCCAATAACAATATACAGTGCAATAATCATATCAACCTCTTTTGACTACCAGACGCAGTCCCTCTTTACGTACAACAATGATCTGTGAATCTTTTTCTATAAATTCGCCGTCTGTCTGAACAACCAGTACTTTTCCATTAAAATCGGCCTTTCCCACAGGTCTCAGATTGGTCAGTGCTACAGCTCGTGCACCACTGCTGATCTCTTCTTCCTCTGACTCTTCAATCTTTTTCATCGCCGGGCTGGTATTCTTTAATACAAGTCTTCCGAAGAGATGGGAGTGGGGGAGTGTGACCATCAATACCCCGATAAGTATCAGGGACCCTACCAGACTCAGGGATACAAAGAGCAAATTCTTTCTGAACAGATCCCACTGCCATGTAAACTCGGGGATCACAAAATCCTGCCGTGTTAAAACAAGAGCGAGGAGGATCAGAATGATTCCGCTGACTCCTGTAACTCCGAATCCGGGTATTATGAAAACTTCAATAAGAAGAAGAACTACCCCCAGCATAAAAAGGATCAGTTCCAGTGATCCCAGATTCCCGATTAATGTACTTGAGGCAAAGACAATGGCAAAACAGATCAGGGCTATGGTTCCGGGTACACCGAAACCGGGACTCGTTACTTCCATATACAAGGCGACCATTCCCAGCATCACAAGCAGGCTGGCAACGGCTGCACTGCTTAGAAAGGCAATTACCCAGTCGGCATTTGTTTTTTCGAGAATAACCAGAGAGTCATTATCAACAGAAAGGAGTTTATGCAGATCTGCTCTGCCTGAAACGGTTGCCGATGAGACCCCGTACTTCTCCATCTCTCCTGCCGTGAGGGTAAGGAGTTTTCCTACTGCGGAAACAAGCTTTCCCTGAACCGGTGCTACTCCGCTGATTCTTTCAGCTTCTGCTATCTCATCAGGAGTCAGGAGGATCATGCTCTCTCCTGTATCCACTTCATACAGTTCAATATCCGGATCAACCATGGCAAGAGCAATAGATGAGGAGTAGCCGTTCTTCTCGGCAAGGGCCGACATCTGTCCACGGACAGCGCTCACAACCTTTTCTTCGGCCATAACCATACCTTCGGCACTCTGATAAACAGGAGCCGCAGCACCGATCGAGGTCCCCGAGTCCATATAAATGCTGTCACATGAAAAGGATATCAGTGCCCCTGCAGACCAGCTTACACCGGTCCCTCCCGCTCCCGAGGGAATATAGGCTACAGTCTCAGCCCATTGGACGGAACCTATAAGTGATGTAATCTCCAGAGCCGAATCCACTCTTCCCCCAAAAGTGTTTAATTCGAAGATGATAAGAGAGGCTTCTGCAGCCTCTGCCTTCAAAATGCTTCTTTTGAGAAATACGACAAGAAAGGGGCTTATCTCTTCATTGACAGGAATAATAAATACGGGGGCTTCCGAAGACGAAGGCGTTTCTACAGCTGGGACTTGAGAAGAGAGGATGAAAAAAAGTGAAGAAAGGAAAAATAATCTTCTGAACATACAATTCCTCTACTTGATAATTATAATTCACCAGGGTTCTGATGTCAAAAAATGACCCCGAATCAAATCTCATACCAGTTATGCGTGACCCTGATCGGTTCTCAATTTTCTCCTTATCTTCTTCATTTCCCTATGTAGCACTTTCCTGAGCATTTTCTCCTTCGGCGGTGGACCAAGGGGGATGCTTTTACCATTGATATATAGGGCGTCGGTAATTCCTCTTTTCTTAATATCCCCGGGCTCAATATTTTCAAATACTGAATATTCAAGAGGACCTTCATAATCTTTCAGAATCTTTTTGATCCTTTCGTGGCCGATATTTGCCGCGGGACAGACCCCGTTAATATAGGAAATGACTTTGAGTTTCTCATCAGATTCAGGATTCAGATCAGAGGATGCTTTACGCCATACAGGTTTTACAGCATCTTCAGACAAAGGCTTCCACATAAGGAGGGCCATTCCATCTTTGTCTATGGCTCTATATCCCTGCTTTTTATACCAGGATGCCCTCATCCATACGGGGATACTCAATCCCCAGGCAGAAACACCTTTTCCACCGCGACTGAGGATATCTTCTTCCGCCGCTTTAAGCAGGGCCCGGCCTATTCCTTTTTTCCGCCAGTCTCCCACACCCTTTCCCTTATAGGCATGAACCCAGCAGCAGTGAATATGGTAATTCCCAACCCCCTCCACAGCAGTAAATTCTGAAGGAACATACTGGATCATCCCCACGTATTCCCCTTTACCGTTGCGGGCCATCTGAACCCCCAGTCCCCGGTCTTTCATCTTCTCCACCCAACGGCATTTCAGATCTCCGGCTTCTTTCATCTCATGGGACCACTCTTCAAGACAGCTGCAGTAGGGCCCCAGGCTCTCATCATTCAGAGATTCAATTGTAAATAGATCTTCTGTCATGATAATTTCTCCTGTTACAACTAAATATTACGGTCTAATCATCCAGCAGTCGTTTCTCTCCTTCCAGAGCCCTCAGGGGGGCAATATCCTGGCTGACCTCGATGACACCTTTATAAACACCCTCTTCAAAGAGGGGAAAGTAGCGGATATGGATGAATTTTTCTCCCATTCTGATCCAGAACTCAGCAGAATCACGGCGCTGTGCCTTAAAGTCTTCTACAATCTTCTGTACCACATGGACTGAGGAGGGGGGATGGCAGTTCTGAACATCCCTGCCGATGATACCCGGTGAACGGGGGAAGATTCTCTCCCTGCCCTGGCTGTAGTAACGAACCTTGTCATTCTCATCCACATAGGTCATATCCAGAGGAAGATTCTTCAGCAGCAGGTCTATCTGGCCGGGTAAAAGCCGTCCTACTGAGAGATCAATCTCCGGCCCCGCAGTTCCATTTGATCCCCGGGATTCTTCAGAACCTGAAGGCTTTTCAGCCTTTGACTGAGGTAGGGGCACTCCGAAGGAAGTGCCGAACTCTTCAAGTTCTCCCAGCATCTTTATAAACCGCTCTTCCGTCACAGCACGGTAAACAACGGGATAGAGGATAAATTCCTCTCTATAGGATATGGACGACATCTTAAGGAAAATATCTCCAAAGACTTTGTTGAACTCCTTATCAAGGGGGTTTTCCTCACTCTCAAGGCGTTTGATCAGAGACTTCAGTCCATTCATTATCAGATCGTGTAAATGCCACATCAGTTTGCTGCATAGAAACTCATCCATACAGTCTTCCATGGCGGAGAACAGAGGGTATTCTATCTTGCGGTAGTGAGCTGTGATTTCTGCTATTATGTTCAGCTCCAGAAGAAGCTCCTGTCGTCTCTCTTTATCTTTACCATCTTCCGGGTTGGATACTGTCAATTCCTTGAAAAGCTTTGTCAGTCTGCCGCGAAGTTCAGTAAGCTTGTCATTTTCCCTCTGCAGAAGGCTCAGGAAGTGATCTTTTTTAAGTTTCAGAGGAGTCTGTTTGTCAAGACCTTCGGCACATGCTCTGATAAACCGGGCAACGGCAGTCTCAATTTTATTAAAGTCGTCATGCTCTCTTATCAGAAAATCAATTGCCTGATTAACCTGCCAGGGATCTGCGGATTCAATAGAAGGTCTGAATTGTTCATACTGATCTCTGCTTCTGTTTCCACTGTAGAGCCCTTCAAGAAAATCAATCAGAGGATTCTCAGCTTTTATACCTGCACTCATTGTCAGCTCCTTCCTTTTCTGTCATAGCTTTCTGTTTTAAGTATTAATAATATAAGCCCTTAATGCCAGTAAAAGCTTCAGAATGAATATGACTGCCGGAGTACAAGGTAAAATGATCGTTTGCTTTCTCCTCAGGGATGTATCATTATAAAACTAAAGATAGTTAACCATCAAATGAGACAGGAATCCGTAGTTAATGAAAAAGATTTTCAAAGCAATCCTTAAATACATATCATCTCTCAAACTCACTGTAGGGGTAATTATCAGTATTATTGTTGTCAGTATTCCGGCAACACTCATTATGCAGAATCAGAGTCATGATTTTTACCTGCAGCGATTTCCGGGGAATTGGGGACATCTTATTCTGGCCCTGGAGCTGGATCATTTCTTCTCATCTTTTATCTTTCTGGCTCTTATTGGAGTTTTCTGGATCAACCTTTTCAGCTGTACTGTTAAACGTTTCATCAGGCAGGTTAAGAACTTGGGGAAGGGACTATTCGGGCCTGACATTCTCCATATCGGATTACTACTTCTTATTGCTGCCTCTCTGATCAGTTTTATGACAAGACAGGAAGGCTCAATATTTCTGAAAGCAGGAGATTCCATGGTTCTGCCCAGTGGACGCTACATGAATATGGAAGAATTCATATTTGAACAGTATCCTGACGGAAGACCCAAAAGCTGGATCTCCAGAGTTAATATTTCTGAGTCTTCTGATATGACGGGAGAGGCTGCTGAGATTGCTGTAAACAGACCATTGAGGATTGACGGTCTTGTGCTGTATCAGGCCAGTTATCGGCCTTCAGAGATAGTGGGTCAGTATGAGACCGGACTGCTGGTCACATCTGACCCTGGAAGGTTTTATATTCTCGGCTCATTCTTCATCATTATATGCGGACTTATGATGATATTTATTCAGTCCCACCGCAAAAAGGGAGTATCAAATGATTCTTAGCCTCGTGACTTATATATGGGCGGGCCTTTCTGTGCTGCTTCAGGTTATCTCCTTTTTTGCAGATAGTCTTCGTAAAAGACTTCTGGTTCCTGTTTTGAATCTGAGTGCTTCTGTACTGCTTCTGATTGTATTGATTTACCGTTCTGTAAAGATCAATTATGTAGCTCTGACAGGAACTTTTGAATCACTTCTTTTTTATGCTTTCTGTATTTTTCTGATTTCAGGTTTCTACGGCCTGCAGAAGAAGGTGAAGGTTATTCAGGTTATTCAGTTTTTCGCAACTATAACGGCTCTTGCTCTTCTGCTGGTCGCCTCTTCTCCCCTGGTATCAAAGGATTTAAATCCGCCTGTTCCTGCATTGCAGTCAGCCTGGCTTATCCTTCATGTAGCCTTCTCATTTATCGGGGAGGCTTTTTTTGCCTTCTCATTTATTACGGCCCTGATGGCTCTCTTTTCAAAGGATGAGGAGAAGATGAAGGAGTACGATGTTCTGACCTATAGAGCCATCATCGTTGGCTATCCAGTCTTTACAATCGGAGCACTGCTTTTCGGTGCCATCTGGGCAGAAGCTGCCTGGGGAGCATTCTGGACCTGGGACCCTAAAGAGACCTGGGCACTTATCACCTGGCTGTTCTATTCTCTGTATCTGCACTTCAGGCTGTTTGCCAAAAAGGGCGTACGTCTCTGTTCCTGGATAGCTGTTATCGGATTCCTTTCTACTCTTTTTACATTCTTCGGAGTCAATTACCTGTTGAGCGGACTTCACAGCTACCGCTGATTAAAGAGCTCTTTCCTCTTCAGTCTATCGAATAAAAAAGCCCATCGGAGATGGGCTTTTATGATTAAATTTATCCTGAATTAAATATTATAGGCTCTCAGTATTTTCTGTGTGGACTTATGAGCCAGGTCTGTTGCCATGCTCAGGTTGCTGTGGGCCAGCTCGGAGTTATGAAATCCGGTGGAGTTGGCGCTGGCTGTAAAATCCCAATACCACTGGGCTTCTCTCAGGATCGCCTGGGCGTCACTGATTGCCAGGTTGGATAAGCCGTCACTTGCAGCTTTTTCGATGGTCAGGTGAGCCTCTTCAATTGCCAGTCCTGCACGTCTCAGGCTGTCAAATACTGAATCCTGAATATAACGGGCTCTCTGGAGCATCCAATCTTCGGTTTTTCCCTTATGACAGCTCAGGCAGGATGTATCGATTGTTTGAAGAGGACTGGTTATCCAGTGCTGGGTAATGGTTTCACTGCTGCCGTCGGCCGCAGTTACCGCAGTCTCAGGCATATGGCACTCTGCACATGAGAGACCGGCTGCCGCGTGAATCCCGGACTGGAAGGTCTCGTAGTCGGGGTGCTGAGCCTTGACCAGTCTTGTATTAGAAACAGGGTTGGTATAATCGCCTGTAAATCCTGAAGGTTCTTCCTGGTAGTAAGAGTACATCTGCTCAGGAGAGAGTCCCCTGGCCCAGGGAAAGATCACCTTTGTTGTTCCTGGTTCAAAATAATATTCAGAGTGGCACTGGGCGCAGACATAGGTTTTCATATCCTGTTCACTGGCTTCTTCTACGGGTTTACCTCTCATGGCCATGGCTTCAATAAAGGCAGGCTGTATGACTCTCAGATGCCTGGTTTCAGGATCATGACAGCTGAAGCAGTCGATGCCCGAATGTCCGCTCTCTTTAAAATCATACATCTTCATGGATGCATAATCCCAGCCGTATTCATCAAAGATCAGTTCAAGATCTGAAGTCTTACATGTGATACAGGCGCCGGGGCTTTTTTCAGAGGTTCTTGCAGTTTCAAAGATATCTTCCCAGGCATATACGTGTCCCCTGTCTTCTTTATAGTCTTTACTGAAGGCAATGCCCCTGAAGTTTACTTTAATTTCAGGAGTCCATTCCCATCTCTGAATGGGTTTACTCCCGTTATATCCGGTGGGTGAGGATTGTTCTATATGATTTTTATCATTACTTGCTGCCTGCAGAGGAAAGGCTTCCTGCCATTTTACAATGTCTCTGCCCAGTACATCTGCCGATGCTGCGGTGGATTCCAGAGTCTCTGATGACTCCTGATATGCCTGTTCTGGACTAGCAGTTTCGGGTTTACATGCTGTAAGGAATAATAATATAAGTCCTGATAAGAAAAGAAGAAATATCTTTTTCACAGTAAACCTCCGTAATATTTTAATAATAAATCTTATTTCAGCTGCAGTCAAAGTTAATATGCCTTAACCATTAACAATCCTGTAATCTTTAATTCATTTTTATCTGTTGCAGATTTCAATTCCCTCTCTATTTTTTCTTTTTTGTTCTAAGAGATTCTGAATCTTTACAAAAGATGCCTCTTTATATATAATCACATGCTAAATCAATATGATGAGAAGGACTGTCCATGCCCATTAATCGTGAATTAATAATTCCCCTCGGAGAACTTGTAGATTACGAAGGAAATATGTACGAATTAACTAATGCTACCATACATAGAGCTGAACAGATCTCTGTTGCCGGTAGTGATTTACTGGAAAAGAACAAAGGAAAGATTGTCTCTACTGCTTTGGAAGAAATTATTTTAAAGAAAGTTGAGTACGAATACCAGAAATAATGCCCCTCTCCCTCCTGTTATCTGCCTCTTTGGTCCGACGGCGGTAGGGAAGACGGATCTTCTGGAGGAGCTTTTCAGTACTTCCGGTGAGATTATCAGTGCCGATTCCATGCAGGTTTATCGTCAGCTGGATATCGGCAGTGCCAAACCCGAACCCTCTTACTTACAACGCATGCCTCACCACCTCATTAACATCCTGGATTATAAGGAACAGTTTAATGCCGGAGACTTTGTTCGCCGTGCGGAAGAGTGTATTCTTGATATTCACAGCAGGGGTAAACTGCCCGTAATTTCAGGCGGAACGGCATTCTATTTTAGAAATTTTCTGTATGGACTGCCTGATATACCCCCTGTACCCGAGGGCTTGAGGGATGAATTGAATCTCCGGCTGGAAAAAGAGGGGCCTCAGGCTCTTCACCGGGAGTTGGAAACTGTTGATCCTGAAACCGCACAGCGTCTGGAACCGGCAGACAGAGCCCGTATTGTCCGGGCACTGGAAGTCTTTAAAGGATGCGGAAAGCCCCTCTCCAGCTATAAAGCAGGAACATCCCCCCGTGAAGATCTGGAATATCTTTTGATCGGTCTTGAACGGCCCAGGGTTGAACTCTATGAGAGAATCAATCTGAGGGTGGATATTATGTTTAATCAGGGTCTATATAAAGAGGTAAAGGATCTTTTTACCGGTGGAGCAAAGGAAGATGATCCGGGGATGAAGGGAATCGGCTACAGTGAGTTTTTTCCTTTTCTTAAGGAGGGGTGTATGATTCTGGCAGATGTTAAATCCCGTATTCAGCAGAATTCCAGGCGTTATGCAAAGCGTCAGATGACCTTTTTTCGCTCTCTTCCGGAGGTTAACTGGTTCCATCCGGAGGATATGGAAGGCCTTGGCGAAATGATTAACAATTTTACTAAAAAGAGGTCTTGACCTGAAGGGCCAAAAACAGCATAATATTCAAGCTCTTACATCTGTAGATGGATTTTATAATACCTGTGGGGCATGAACCGACAGGATGGACACATAAGGAGATTACGAATATGCCCTGTGGTAGAAAACGTAAAAGAAAGAAGATTGCAACTCACAAAAGAAAGAAGAAATTAAGAAAGAATAGACACAAACACAAATAGTTTGTAGACATTGTGAGATAGGGCGGTATTATTTAATACCGCCTTTTATTTTGGCACTTCTTGTGCTAATATCCCCTCTCAGAGGTGATTTGTGAACAAATACCCAATTCTGTCCGGTATCAATCATCCGGATCAGCTTAAAAGCCTGTCAATGAAGCAGTTGAAAGAACTTGCTGCGGAAATCAGGACCTTTATAATTCAGACTGTCAGTCAGAACGGCGGTCATCTTGCATCAAACCTCGGGGTCGTTGAACTGACCCTTGCTATGCACCGTGTCTATATATCTCCCAGGGATAAATTTATCTGGGATGTGGGACATCAGTGTTATACCCATAAACTTCTTACCGGACGTTTTGATCAGTTTCATACTATCAGGAAAGAGGGTGGACTGAGCGGTTTCCCCAAACGGGAAGAGAGTCCCCATGATATTTTCAATACAGGCCATGCCTCAACTTCCATATCAGCAGGTATCGGAGTACTCATCGGAGACCGTCTTCAGGAGAAACAATCCAAGGTCCTCTGTGTTATAGGAGATGGTGCCCTTACGGGTGGTCAGGCTCTTGAGGCTCTCAACTTTACAGGTCATATCAAGAATGATCTTGTGGTCATACTCAATGATAATGAGATGTCTATTGGTAAAAATGTGGGAGCTATCTCTTCCTACATGTCCCGTCTGGCTCTGACCGGAGGCTATAAAAGGTTCCGTAATGTCGTTGACTTTACAATCTCTCATATTCCCTTTTTCGGGAAAGCCCTTCTCCGTTCGGTATACCGTCTGAAACGGGGAGTAAAGGGTGTTGTCTATAAAGAGAATCTTTTCACGGATCTTGGTTTTAAATATGTGGGTCCTGTTAATGGTCATAATCTTGAAAAGCTGACGGATGTCCTGCAGCATGTCAGGGATATTGAAGGACCGGTACTTCTTCATGTTCTTACCACCAAAGGGAAGGGATACAGCCCTGCGGAGGGTGATCCCTCTTCCTATCACGGTGTCGGTCCTTTTGCGATTGAAACCGGCAAGGTGGATCCATCATTAAAAACTGACCCGGATCAGGTTACTACAACGGCCGCCTTTGGCTGTGCAGTTATGACCGAGGCTGAAAAGAATGGAAATGTTGTGGCTGTTTCAGCTGCCATGGCTTCGGGTACCGGGCTGATGCCTTTTAAAGAGAAATACCCCCATCGCTTTTTTGATGTGGGTATTGCCGAAGCTCATGCACTTACATTTGCAGCAGGTCAGGCGGCAGCGGGGCTCAGACCGGTTGTCGCTATCTATTCCACATTTATGCAGAGATCCGTGGATCAGTTGATTCACGATATTGCACTTCCGGGACTTCCTGTTGTGATTTGTATGGACCGTGCAGGACTTGTGGGAGATGACGGAGAAACTCATCAGGGCATTTTTGACATTATTATGTTCAGAAATGTTCCCGGTATCTCCTTTCTGGCTCCCTTGAGTGTTCGTGAGATTGAGATGGCCATGGAATGGGCCTGTGCTTCAGATAAGCCGGTTCTGATCCGTTATCCCAAGGGTGTGTCATACTGCAGCGGTGAAAAACAGGATACTCCTCTGGTGGAAGGGAAGGGTGTCCTTGTCAGTGTAAGAGAGAAGTCCTCTGTTCTGCTGATCTCCCTGGGTGGTCTTCTTGAAGAAGTTGTGGCGGCCTCAGATATACTGGAAGAAAAGAACATCAGCTGTGATGTCTACCATATGCGTTTTATCCGTCCACTGGACAGGAAATCCCTTATCGATTTAATGAGCCGCTATGAGCAGATTCTGTTTGTGGAGGAAGGGCTGGCTGCCGGTGGTATGGGCGAGGAGATCGCCTCTATGCTGCGGGATGAGAGCCTGGATGTTCTCTATACGGCAATGGGTGTTCCTTCCGAGTTTCTGTCACAGGCAACACGTAAGCAGTTGATTAAGAGATGTGGACTGGACAGGAAATCAATTGCCGCCAAAGTTGAGGACGTTCAGTCGGAACTCCGCTTCAGCAAGGTTGTGGATATGGTAAAGAATGATAAATGGAGTCCCCATAATATTTAAGGATCTTCATCCTTTCGGATATAAGTTATTGCAGTGACAAAAAAAATCCCCGAAAGGGGATTTTTCATTTATAGAACATTGACTGGCAGTCAGATGGGGATTCAGTTTTTCATAAATACTGCTGTATAGATCTGCCTGTCCAGGGTATTCCCCATGTCAAAATCATCAAAATCTTTAAGTATGGATTTAACTGTGCTTTCCGGATCTGCGGAAGCATGATTACTCAGAACTCTATAAAGGGATTTCTGTCCGTACACATCTCCCGATACCTCAAGTTCCCTGTCTGTAAGACTGCAGGATACCAATATAATCTTGTCTCCCGAACCTACGGCAATCCTGAAGGGTTTTCCGTCTTCTCTGGTATGGGCTCTTACTCCCAGTCCTTGTGTAAAGGTGACCGGCTTTTCTTCGGAGCGGATAGGAATCACCTTCTGGCTCCCTGACTTCTGCAGATAGATCCGGACTGTACCGGCTGTGGCACAGAGAATCTCTTTTTCAAGGAAGTAGAGATAGGTGGCGGAGATGCCGCATTCCGGATTTTGATTCATCTTGCTTACTCTATCGTTCAGAGCCTTGAAGAAGAGAGCCGGCTTTTCCTGCTTCATATTGCTGAAAGCATTCTGTAGAAACAGAAGAGGGATAAGGGGTTCTTCAACTGAATTTTCAGCAAAGAGAAGAGAGTAGTTTCTGCTCCATGCCGCAATGGCGGGCCATTCATTTCCTTCAGCCTGGAGGCTCTGAAATCCGCTCCATCCATCGGGTACCTTCAACTGTTCGTTTTCGTCGTTATCAAGCAGCCGGCGGGAGCATTCAAGACTGTAGGCTGGTATATGCTTTATATCTTCAATTTCTTCATCTTTATTCAGTAACAGATCTTCAAGCTTCTCTTTCTGATTTTCCTCATCTTCGATCATCTGGCTGAGAATTTTTCCGCGGTCCTGTTCTTTTCTGTAGCGTCTCTGTGTCAGGTTCAGCGAGAGGAACAGCTGCCAGGGAATCATCAGAGCAGGCAGTGCAAAATAGATTTTATCTGCAAAGGAGATAATATCTGAGAATCCGCTGCTGAACCATGTCCAAACGACCACTCCGACGATGGGTACGAGCAAAAATATTCCGGCAATTCCGGAATTGTCACTTTTTCTCTGGAAAGAGAGAGAACTGTTAATCAGTGAATCCAATATCAATGCTGTTGCCAGCAGGGGAACAGGCCAGGGACGGGAAAGCAAATCCGGGAAATGACCCGAGAGAAATGTGACAATCAGGGTTCCTGACAGGAGTATTGAAGTTACGATGTAGGACCAGAATTTGGTTCTGTGATAGAAGGCCCTGCGGGACCATTCTCTGAACAGCTGATAGTAGATAAGCAGGAAGAGGGTTGTTGCCATGGGTGCTGACCAGAACTCGGGAGGTAGACCAACACTGTTACTCCAGAGAGGAATACTGTATACCCCTGCTCCGGCCAGGGCCGACAGAGAGTGGAATAGATACGATTTATCTCTGCTCTGCATCAGAAATAAAACAAAACTCAGTATAAATAGAAATGCACCGATTCCCATGCTCAGAAGATAAAACAGTCCTGTATGATTTAAAAAATCTGTAATTTTCAGGGATGACAGAGGCTCCAGGGTGATTCTTTTTATAAAATCACCATATTCCACTCCTGTGGAGAGGCGGCAGGAGGCCAGAAAGGGGATAGTTGGTATCAATATTGTATATAATTTATTTTTTTTCATTCTCTTTTCATCAATTATAGCTTATGGGTCTGTGTTCTATATCGACAATTATATATAAAAAATATATAGTTAAAAGAATTGTAACCTGAAATACGACGAATCTGGGGTTACATATACAGGAGAATCCCTAAAATGGGGCTCCCAGGCTGGATGAATTTACAATATCACTGGTTTCTCTGTCAGAAAATAATATGTTTTTTCAGTAAGAACCTTTTAATACGATTTTTTAATTCCGACCGGACTAAACAATAAGCTACAAAATTTGTGAGATAAAATTTAAATGAAATTTAGCGAATTCGAATTTAACGAAAATATCCAGAAGGGTATAGAAACTGCAGGCTTTAAAGACTGCATGCCAGTACAGGAACAGACGTTCCAGACAATTATGAGCGGTAAAGATGTATTTGCCCAGTCACAGACAGGAACCGGTAAAACAGCGGCCTTCCTGGTTTCCATTTTTCATATCCTGACAGAAGATAAACACTTCAAAGGTCAGAAAGCTTTGATTATCTGTCCAACAAGAGAACTTGTTGTACAGATAGAAAAAGAAGCACAGATTCTGGGACAGCATCTGGATTTCAGAATCGGCAGTTTTTATGGTGGTGTAGGCTACAATGAGCAGGAACGTCTTCTTGCAGATGGATGTGATATCCTGATCGGTACACCTGGACGTCTTATTGACTTCAGTAAATCCGGAAAAATCAGATTCTCTGAAATGGGGATACTGGTCATTGATGAAGCAGACAGACTTTTTGATATGGGATTCCTTCCCGACCTCAGAAAAATCCTGAGCAAAATGCCCCCTACCGATGCCAGACGTACAATGCTGTTCTCTGCAACACTCAATGCAAAAGTAGGAAACCTTGCCTGGGAATACATGAATGATCCCGGTGAGATCGTTATTGAACCCGAGCAGCTGGCTGTAGAAGCCATTACTCAGGAACTTTACCATGTAAGTGCTGAAGAGAAGATGAGTCTTCTTCTGGGACTTCTGAAAAGAGATAAACCCGACACAGCCATTGTTTTTGCAAACACAAAACATGTGACCTATGAAGTGGCAAAACGCCTGGAACATAACGGTTATCATGCAAAATGTCTCATGGGCGACCTGCCCCAGAAAAAGAGACTTAAAATTGTTGAAGAAGCCAAAGAGGGTAAAACTCCCTTTCTTGTAGCAACCGATGTTGCAGCAAGAGGTCTTCATATCAACGACCTTTCCATGGTTGTAAACTATGACGTACCCACTGATGCGGAAAGTTATGTACACCGTATCGGAAGAACAGCCCGTGCCGGTAAAACCGGTAAAGCCATAACTCTTGCCTGTGAAAAGTTTGTATATGGCCTCCCTGCCATTGAAAAACTGACAGGACAGAAGATCCCTGTCTCCTGGGCGGAAGAAGATCTGATGGAAGAAGACAAGAGTGAAGGTATGCGTTTCCACTTTGATAAAAGAGCCGGTTCTCCCGGTGATTATCAGGGCAAACGTGACAGCAGAGGAAGAGATGGCGGTGCAAGCCGCGGTGGTGTAAGCCGTAAATACAGCGGTGGAAACAAGAGACCTCTGGATCCCAGAGCAGCTCGTGTTCAGTCTGCAGTTATGGCAGTTTCCGGTTCCATGGATTCAGTTGAAGAAGAGATCAGGAAGGGACAGAGCCAGGGTGGAAACTCAGGTAGTGTAAACTCAGACAGTGTAAAAACAGGCAATGTAAAAACAGGCAATGTAAAAACAGACGGTGGAAACCGAAAGAAAAAATCCGGTTACAAAGGGCAGAAGGCTACTGATAACCGAAGCAGAAATAGAAATGACCACAGAGCACCTGCAAGCACAGCCATGGAAAGAGTCAGCAGTAAGAACAGTATCGAAGACAGACTGGCTTACTACAAGGCCAAATATGGTGAAGACTTCCAGTCCGATGGAAATACAATAAAACCCAGTGCCGGTTCTTCCAGAAAATCTTCCGCTTCCCAAAAGAAAGGCGTTTCCGGAAATAATCGGAACAGTCAGGGGGGAAGCAGATCTCGAAATGATAGACCCCAGGGTGGTGGAAAGTCATCTACAGGAGTTTCCAGACCTTCTTCCAAGGGTGTATCAGCTCAGAAAACCGCTCCCAAGACTGCACCAAAGGCTGCAGTGAAGAAGAAAGGATTTCTGTCAAAACTCTTCGGAAAGTAATTTTTATTCAATAATAAAACTGATAATAGGTCTGCCTCCAGGGGCAGGCCTGTTTTATTTATAAATATTCACTGAATATTCTATTTAAAAGCATATTGTTTTTCTAAATCTATTTACAGTTCATTTTTTCATCCTTATACTTCAGACGCATTTATATAAGAAATAACCGGGATTCTATATAAGACTGGTATTTACAAGGAGAACGAAATGAAAAAAATCTTAATGATATTGATGATTACTCTTTCTGCAGTGATGGCTTTTGCCACGGGAAGCAATGAAGCTTCTGAAGGTGACAATTCTCTGAAATATATTCAGGACAAGGGTGTTTTTGTACTTGGACTGGATGACAGCTTTCCCCCCATGGGATTCAGAGATGAAAATGGAGAGGTTGCCGGTTTTGATATCGATCTTGCTAAAGAGGTCTGCAAAAGAATGGGTGTTGAGCTCAAGATGCAGCCCATAGACTGGGATGCAAAAATCCTTGATCTGAACAGCAAAGATATTGATGTAATCTGGAATGGACTCTCCATCAGTGATGAAAGAAAGGAAAAAATCAGTTTTTCCAAACCCTATATTGCCAACAGACAGATTATTATAGTTCAGGCTGCATCGGGTATTGATACTAAAGCCGATCTGGCGGATCAAAAAGTAGGTGTTCAGCTGGGAAGTACTGCTGATGATGCTGTTAACTCTGATGAGGCAACTGTAGCAACCTTAAACGAGCTGGTTAAATTCCAGGACAATATTCAGGCACTTATGGACCTGGAAGTGGGGAGAATTGACGCTGTTGTTGTTGATGAAATCCTTGGACGTTACTATATCTCCAAGAAACCCGGTGTTTATGACGTTGCAAAAGAAGACTTTGCTGCTGAAGAATATGGAATCGGTTTCAGAAAGGGTGAGGATGCCTTTGTTGCCGAAGTTAACCGTATTATGGATGAGATGGTCAAAGACGGATCAGCCGCAGCCATCTCTAAAAAATGGTTTGCTGAAGATATTCTTTTAGAGCGTTAATGGAATACCTGATCAGTTCAACACAGTACATCCTGCAGGGATGTACTGTCACCTTCAAACTGTTTGCTATCACACTGATACTCTCCCTTCCTCTGGGATTTGTCTGTGCTATGGGGAAAACCTCCCGTATCAGGACTATCCGAGTCCTGATGGAGTTATACACATCTGTGGTCAGGGGAACACCTCTGCTGCTGCAGATCTTTTTTGTGTATTATGGACTGCCCATTCTGATACCCGGACTCAGGCTTGAACGCTTCTCCGCTGCGGCTCTGACCTTTATATTGAATTATGGAGCTTATTTTACAGAGATTTTCCGTGGTGGAATGCAGTCCATCGACAGAGGACAGTTTGAGGCCTCCAAGGTTCTGGGCATGAACTATGTACAGACAATGACCAGGATCATACTGCCTCAGACCCTGAAGCGGGTACTTCCGCCGGTGGCTAATGAAGCCATTACTTTAGTAAAGGATACGGCTCTTGTGGTGGTTCTCGGTATTGGAGACATCCTCAGGAACTCAAAAGAAATTGTGGCCAGAGATTTTACAATTTCTCCCTTTATCATAGCTGCGGTTGTTTACCTTGTAATGAATTATACGGTTGTTCTGATCTTCAGAAAACTGGAGCAGAGGTATTCGGTCTATGAGTGATTCAAGTGAAAAAAAGAATGAAATGATACGGGTGGAAGGCCTTTGTAAATCCTTCGGAACCCTTGAGGTCCTGAAGAGTGTTGATCTATCTGTCGCCAAGGGTGAAATAATCTCAATTATAGGTCCCTCGGGCTCGGGTAAGAGTACATTCCTGCGCTCTCTGATTCATCTTGAGCAGGCCTCGGAAGGAAGCATCCGCATTGAGGGTGAAGAGATCAGAAGAGCAAACGGAAAGCCCGTCCCTGAAGCTCAAATCAGACAGCATTGCCGGAAACTGGGTATGGTGTTCCAGAACTTCAACCTTTTTCCTCATAAGACAGCTCTCGGCAATGTAATGGAAGGACCTCTTACTGTCCTTAAAAAGAGTAGTAAGGAGGCTGAAGCTGAGGCATTAGCCCTGTTGTCGAAGGTCGGTCTGGCGGATCAGGCTGATCAGTATCCCTGTACTCTTTCGGGAGGACAGAAACAGAGGGTGGCCATAGCTCGTGCCCTGGCGATGGAGCCGGATATCATGCTTTTTGATGAGCCCACTTCCGCATTGGACCCCGAACTTATCGGTGAGGTTCTGGCGGTTATCAAGGCTCTTGCCGCAGAGCATATGACCATGATTATAGTCACCCATGAAATGAGCTTTGCCAAAGAGGTTTCAGATCAGGTTATCTTTATGGACGAAGGGCGAATTCTGGAAAAAGCGGTTCCCGAGAAGCTCTTTAATAATCCGGATCATCCCAGAATTAAAACATTCCTCGATAAAATGATCTGATCAAAAAAAATAATCAGAGGCAGAGGCAGGTCGTCATTCGGCCGGCTTCTGCTCCCTCTCTTCTCCATGATGAGAGTTCACTTTCACAGCAGCTGCAAAGACCGCTGCCCTCGCATTGTTTCTTATCTAAGCCCCGTGAATACAATTGTTGAAATACCGCCTGTTCGAGGCTTAAGCGCCAGTGATTCTTCCCATCCGGAGTAAAGGCGGCTCCTGTTTCTGGAAATGATTCGGTCATGGCCTTATATACGGGAAGGTCCACCTGATAGCAGCAGGCATCTATGGCAGGTCCGGCAAGGGCAAGTATATCTTCTGCCCCAGATCCTCTCACTGTTATCATCTTTTCAAGAACTGCCGGAACAATGCCCGAAGCGGCTCCGCGCCAGCCTGCATGTACCAGTGCTCCGATTTTCTGTTTTTTGTCATAGAGGATTACAGGAAGGCAGTCGGCTGTGAATATCATCCCCTGCAGCCCGGCTTCCGTGAGTATAAGGGCATCACAGTCTTCAAAAGCGTCCGAAGCCGACAATGCACCCCGTCCCCGGTCTGCGGCCGTGACAGAAACAGAATGGGCACTATGAACCTGATTTCCGCAGATCCATGCCTCAGCTTTAACATCTGCAGCACGGGAGAGGCGGGATCGGTTCTGTATAATCTGTTGTTGAGATTCATTTCCAGGGGCATGAAGGGCTGTATTCAATCCGGCAGCCGTAAATGCTTTGACATCGAGCCTGTCCAGTGAGGTCCAGCTGTAAAGAATTATGCCGTCTTTTTCCCTGCGGATCATAGACTACTCGGAATCTCCGTTTACATCTTCCGGAGTCAGGCCGAACTGTTCCCCTGACTCTATATTTCCCACCGGTTCAACATGGACCATGATATCAAAGATCTCATCGGGGAGGGCTTCTTTTATATTCTCTTCAACCATGACCGCTATATTATGGGCCTCTGTTAAGAGGATTCCGCCGCAGACCTCTATATCAAGATCTATATCGTAGAGCATATTGAGTTTCCGGATTCTGGCTCTGTGAGGATTCACAACTCCAGGGGTTTCCATGGCGGCATTGAATACGGTGTTGTACACACTCTGGTCGCTGACACTGTCCATCAGTTCAATACTGGTTTCCATAAATAATGAATAGGCACTCTTCAGAATCCACAGACTGAGGAGCAGTCCGGTAATACTGTCGATAATGGGCATCTTGAAGTAATATGTTCCTGCCAGACCAATCAGTACTGCAAGAGACAGATAGATATCATTCTGCATATTTTTCGCATCGGCCATAAGCATGGAACTGTGGGTCTTCTTCCCTGCATTTCTTTTATCCAGGGCCAGAAGTATTTTTATTATGATGGAAATACCGGTTGCCATGAACGCCCACTTTCCGGGGATCTCTCTCTGTGCACCTTCAAGTATACTTTTCATGGTTGAGATCAGCAGTTGAGCTCCTGCAAATAAGATAAAGAAAGAGAGAGCCTTGGTGGCGATGGCTTCGGCCCTGGCATGTCCCCAGGGATGTTCCTTATCCGGCGGCTCACTTATGATGTTTGAGGTTAACAATGTGATCAGGGAAGTGACAATATCGGTGGCGGAATCTATCCCGTCGGCTATTACTGCCACAGAGCCGCTGAATAATCCGACAATGATTTTCAGAACGGCCAGAAATGCATTTCCTATAATGCCACGCCAGGATGTCTGCTTTATTGTCCTTATCCGCAGATCATCTTGTTCTTTTTTCATTCGGAAAAGTACCAATAGGCCCGGCCGTTTATGGGTTTGATCAACTGTACGGGGTATTCCGTATTGATTTTTTTTCCACTGTGGAGCACCTCGTCCATAATTGTCTGTTTCTCGCTGCCGCCCCTGAGAAGAAAGAGAAGGTGATTGCTGTGATTCAGTGCGGGAACAGTCAGAGTCACCCTTCTGTGATAAGGTTCCAGAGGACCCTCGTCTGCTGTAGCAACAGCCAGTCTTTTTTTCTCCTTCAGTTCGGGATATCCCGGAAAAAGGGAGGCTGTATGGCCGTCGGGGCCCATGCCCAGAAGAACCAGATCGAAGCAGCTGTTTAATTCCAGGTATTCTTTTACCCGCAGATGATAATCAAAGGCGGCTTCATCGGGGGGCAGGGTCTGATTGATTGCATAAATCTGAGACTCATCGTGGGGAATCAGAGAGAGGAAACTCTCTTTAATCATTCGGAAGTTACTGTCTTCATGATCTTCGGGAACACAGCGTTCGTCTCCAATAAAGAAATCAATATCCTTCCAGTAGAAATCTTCAGAGTTATCTGCCAGGTATCGGTATATTCCTGCAGGTGTACTGCCTCCCGAAAGAACCATAGAAGCTCTTTTATTATGTACCAGAGACAGCTTCAGTATGGCAATTATATGTCCTGCCGCCTGACGGCAGAAGTCATCGTATTTATCAAAAATCAGTGCACCAGCCATGGTGTAATTCTCCTATTCTTCATTATTATATTTACATCACAGCATGTCATTCAGGCATACCGTCCAATAGATTCAACTTTTTGTTTATCAGTGTATTGTGATTGCCCTTCAGTATTTCTTCAAGCACCCTTATGCTCCGTTCTGTAAGAATACCCATCATTGGCATCTCTTCAACAGAGAAACGGGAGAGAACCCATGAAGATACATCTCCCCGGGAGGGTCTGGAAATACCGAATCGCAGCCTGTAGAAGGCATCGGAGCCAAGATGCTGTTTCATGGATCTTAATCCGTTATGGCCTCCGAGTCCCCCCCCCTTACGGATCTGAACGGTACCGAAGGGAAGCTCCAGGTCATCATGGATAACCAAAACCTCTTCAGGGTCCAGTTGAAAGAAGTCGGCGGCTTTACGTACGGGTTCACCTGTTTTATTCATAAAGCAGAGGGGCTGCAGCACACGGTACTGGCTGCTTTCCAGACGGAAGTTACCCAGACGGCTGTTAAACTTTTCACTCCAGCTCAGGGAATGTCTCTGTTCCAGAGTCTCCAGACAGAGCCAGCCTGCGTTGTGACGGGTTTCCTTATACTGATTTCCGGGATTTCCCGCAAAAACCAGCATCTTGATATCAATTTTAGCTGAGGACAAAGCGTCTCTCCTCTTCATTCAGTTCAAAATGGTTAAAAATCATCTCGTCCATTAAGGAGGAGGTATCCTGACCTTTTTCTGCATTTTGTACAAGTGTTTTTATCCTGCTTTTTTCATCTAATTTCCAGAGGGGGATGGGGAGATATTCCAGATGCCTTCTGAGCATTTTGACAGAGCGGTACTGTTTCAGCCAAAGGAATTTAAAAAGAGATGAATTATACCAAAAGGCAAGCTCCTCTATTTCAATAGATAAGGAGGATTCAGATTCACCATCCAAATCTGCTGTTTCAGGAAGTACAATACTGTTGGCTGAATTCAGAGTAATAAGACCTTTCCGGTCTATGGAGAACAGAGGTGTATATCCTATAAAGCGGTATATCAGTTTTGCCTCGGCATACTCTTCCAGCTTTCTGCTCTGCTGCAGGGGACCCTTATCGACTCTGAGCCAGCAGCATGGAGAATCAGCAGCAAAAGGCTTAATTTCCTTTCCTGTCAGAAGAGGAGGACATCCTTCTGCCGGGCTGTCTGCCACGAAACGTCTGTTATCTCCTGTGACTACCCCGAGAAGCCAGCGGCAGTCTTTCGGAAGTGACCGGCTTTTGCCATGTTCAATCTTTGTGATCAGTGCAGCTTCCTGATCCGAGCAGTGGATATTGAAGATATGATCAGGATTTTTTTTATAGCGCCCGAGGCTGTGAGTTTCGTTACTGTTTATTCTGATTTTTCTCTGCTGTCCACCCTTCAAAATATCACAGCTGAAGACTTCACTATATACGGAATGAAACAGCCGTCCTCTGGGACTTATTCTGACAGGAGCTGCATGGTCTAGAAGGTAGGTCCGGATATCTTTATGAGTCTGTACATAACACAGGGATTCAGGAAGGAGAAAAGAGGCTGCTCCGCCAGGAGGAAGCTCTTCTACACATCGTCTTAAGAACAGGGATGCCGTTTCACCGGAGCTTAATTCGGGATAACGCTTTTTCATCACTCTTTTTGCTTCGGGCTGCAGATGGGCCCCCCAGGGAGGGTTGGTTGCTACCAGACAGTTCTCAGACAGATTCCATGAGGGTGTCAGCAGGCTGTCGGTTACAGTGATAACAGTCAGGTCGGTCATAGAGGGAAATCGGAGGAAAAGATTGATTCTTGTGATAAATACGGCCATGGGGTCCAGATCCATACCCGATATTCCCTCTGAACTTCCTTTCAGTTCTGCAAAACGGCAAAGAAAAAGTCCTGAACCGCAGCAGGGATCAAAAATGGAGTCTTTTTTATTGATATAGGGGCGGAGCATTGAATCGATAACCCGACGGGGTGTAAACCAGGCTCCCTGTCGGGATCGTCCACCTTCTTTTCTCAGGCTCTGATAGATAAGACCGGGAAGATCGTACTCTCTGTTCAGACTCTTTTTGATGAGTCCGGAAAGATCAGAGAAGGGGGGAAGTGGGGCAGCAGCTTCATCTTTTGGAAGATCATTCAGGCGCATCTGCAGCTCTTCAGCAAGCAGAGCCGGAGCATCTGATGTTTTCAGAATATTTTCCAGTGTATTTAAACTGCCCGAGGGCCGGTCAGGTTCTGAATATTCCAGAACTCCTTTGAACTTTAGAAAATGGATAATGAAATAGAGAAGCCTTCCTTCCAGACTCAGTTCCAATGAATCAAGAAGATCGGTCATCTCATTCAACAGAGGGGCATTGCCCGGATTCTGTAGAAGTTCTTTGGGGAGTATCTGTTTGGAAGAACTGAGCTTATTGGCTCTGCTGACCAGGCTTTCTACGCCCTGCTCTTCAGATTCACTGCGGTTCTGCCAGTTTTTCAGGGTGTGCACGCTGATATTCAGTCTGTCTGCCTGTTCCCGGAGTGTCATAATCCTCTCATACTCTCTTATTCACTTCTCCCTGTCTAATATGTTAAGATAGGGGGTAACCGGCTTTAGTGCGCGGGAAGTCACAGTATAGCCCGGGAGGGCAGGACCCTGCATCTAAAGCTTTCAAAAACTTTAAAAAAATCAGTATGGAGAGTGCATTTGTCACAAATCAGCCATTATACAGTTCAATCCGCCCCCAGAGCAGAGGGAAAAGGGCTGAGTCTTACGGCTCAGATCTTTGGAGCCCCCCCTACAGAGGGCCGTTTTCTTCTTTTTCCAGGAGGCCATTCTTTCCGTCTTAAGAATGTCCGCAGCAGTACAGAGGAGAAGGATGTTATTCTCGAGCTTAAGGGAATCTCCCGAAACAGAGTGAGGGAAGGGGATATTCTTATTCCCGAAGGTCTGGCTGCCGGTGAAGGGCGGAAAGCTCTTGTGCTCTGGAAACAAAAAATCCGGGATGCATCTTCCCTCTCTCTGCAGCTTCGGGATACACCTGACCTGCAGAGTCCTGACAGTGTGAGCATTTCTGAAGGTGACAATGTTGTTCTTTTAAGTTCCCGTCTCTCCTTTATTCAGATACCCGGGCAGATCTATGAGGTAAGCAAAGGCTCGCAGAAGGGGGAGTTTCTCCTCTTGATGGCCGAACCATGGAGTCCTGATGAGCTGAAGAAGATGAAGGCGCGTCTTGCAAAGAATAAGAACTTTCCCGGGGAAGAAGCGGTCTTTTCCATGAATCTCAGAGTTCGCGGTGCCATGCCCCTTCCTCCCTCACTGCAGAAATCTGAATTTGAGGGATCTGTGAAAGTAGGCGGCTGGGTGCTTATGTCCCGGACCTATGACAAAGTTCTGAGTGTTCTGGATAAACGAACCCGATCAGAAGAAGGGCTTACTGAAGAACAGCTTTCAGAGCTTCTGAACCTGCCGCTGTCCCTTTGCAGGGAAATCAGCGGCAAAAGAATAGAAGAGGGACTTATTATCAGAAAAAAAGGCTTTCTTCTGAACAAATGTGAAGATCACAGAGACTTTCTCTCTCCCATGAGCCGGATGTGGCTGGAAGGTCTTGTGGCCGCCGGGAGTGAGGGGCTGCCTATAAAAGAGACATTCCATCTTGGAAGCAGACTGCATGCTATGGAACGACGTGGACTTCTCAGAGTCTTTGAAGGTTTTGTAATTGATGAAGAATCATACAAGTCTCAGACCGGCAGACTCATGGAGATTCTTCCCCGTGATAAGGACTTCGAAATGACCGATATCAAGGGGTTTGAAAATCTGAGTCGAAGCCGTCTTATCGCCTTTCTGGATACAATGGAAAATGACGGCCTGATTAAAACAAGTGAAGGACATACTCGAAGGGTAGTTGAGGAGAGTGAAGCTTGAAGAAGCTGTTCCCTTTTTCTGCATTTACAGGACTTCTGATTCTCCTTTTTTCCTGTTCAGGAAGTCCCCCGACCATTATCAATACCGACTGGATGGTTGTGTATACAAAGGATTTCAGCAGAGGCGGTGTCTATGCTGAGCTTAATTTTTTCGCACAGCTTGAAGATAGCGATGGTATTGAGGATATAAGTGAGATTTCCATCCATAGGGATGACCTTGGATGGTCCTGGAATCTGAATCCTGATAACTGGGTCTCCTATTCGGTGGAAGGTGAAAGCTGGCTTGGTTCCAACGGTCTAACCCGGGGTGGAAGCATTCCCGGAGGTGATTACAGGCTCCTGATTGTTGACCGCAGCGGTCAGAGGAATGAGACTGTTTTCAAGGTGAGTGACCCCGCATTGGAAGCGGCTTCACTCACCTTTCCCAGTTTGAAAGTCATTGATGACAGTCTGTTGATCTCCACAGGAGGAAGAGAACCGGTTGTATTGTGGTTCTATAATGATAAGGGTGTTTTAATCACCGAGAAATACAGTGCTCCCGGCCGGTTTCGTATTGATGAAATCATCAGCTCCGAGGAGAAACAGATTGCCCGGTGGGTGATGATTTATTTTCAGGATGAAATAGGCGGTTACGGCCTCAAGTCCGGTCCCTTTCTGCTGGCTCCGGAGGAAGACCGGGCTGCTGATTCAAGCGATGGAAAGGCTTCTCAGCCCTGAGTCGTGAATTTTTCCTTGAACCACTTGATGGGGTTCTTTAGGAAATGTGATCCATGTTCTTCAGTATACTTTGCGGCTGCTGCTTCCAGGGGATATTCCTGACCGTATTTCTCTTTCAGGTAATGCCACTGTTTTACAATCCATATATAAAGATCCGCTTCGGTTCTTCCGGGGAATCTTGATAAAAGGTTGGCCTTCCGGATTGTCTCAACAACCGGAACATAAAGATTGTCATACCAGGATCGTGCGGCAACAGGCAGAGCTATCTCCTCTTCCTGATCCATATTAATAAAATACTTGTGACCCAGAATATGCTGAAGCATCTCCTCATAACGTCCCGGTGCGGTGAAGAATATTTCTCCCTCTTCGATTATCCCGTCCAGGTCGGTCTGATTGATGATCTGATTCCGTTCAAAGGCAATGACAGAACGTTTAAGATCCATCATATCCATACCGCTTTTAATCTCTATTTCTGTAGAAAGTTCAAAAACTTCAGCATCAATGGAATAAACACCCTGAGCCTTGGCAACAGATACACGATGATTCCCATCTCTTACAAAAAACATATCGCCCATTTTATACAGCTGGATGGGAGGTAGGATCACATCACCCATATAGGCTTTATCTATGCTTTCCCAGCGTTTCCTGAGATGTTCTTTTTTAGGAAGAAATGCCTTGTTGAAATCACTGTAGCGTCCTTCACTTCCGGCAATATCATCCACTTTAACAGTCTGCATGCCGCCATAGCTTTCTGATTTTGTTTTAATCAGTGACTTAACATCATAAAAGGAGAGGAGTTCCCGCTTCTCAGGGCGGAGAATATTCATAACCGTGTTAAAAAGAGCTTTGCTTTTAGCCTTGTTGAAATCTGCAGAAGCCTGAGAGTTTGTCATGTCATTATTCATCATTCACCTCAAAATCCAATACATAATGGTCATAGGTATTAATTACTGTCGTGTTTTTATACTGAGTCACACGCTTCTCATTTAATGAGTATAAATGAATATGTCCATGAAGGAGATAGGGTGGGCTGAATTTTTCCATAAACCATAAAAAACTTTTGAATCCCTTATGGCAGGGATCATCCTTGTCGTGAATCCCGCGGGGTGAGGCATGGGTTAATAGAATATCAAGGTAGCGGCCATGGCGCATCTTGTTCCACATAAGACGTGGAATCATTTTGTATATTTTCATGTACATCTGGAATTCTGTGTACTGGCTTGGATCTTTATTATAGCGCCTGCTGCCTCCCAGACCGGCAATTAGAAGATTCTTCGATTTGATCCTGACAACCTTATCCCCGATATATGTTGCACCAAAACTGTGCCCGTAGAGACTGTCCATGGCAGCACCGTCGGGCTGGTACTGGAGTGGGGATTCTCTCTTCTTAAAAGCATTGAAGTGTTTGAGGTTATGATTACCGAACACAAAGTAGAGGGGCTTATTCAGACTGCTGACAATAAAGCCGTAATAATCCATATTCAGGTCGCCGGCTCCCAGAACAAGTTCCACATCTCCAAATCTTTTTTTGATATTGGGAGAGTAGACGAGAGGATCCTTATGGTCTGCGACTATGAGTATTTTCATTTAAGCATTTACTTCTTTACAGCCTGATCAAGATATTCCTGGAGCTTCGTTTTATCAATAAAATCAATGGGTCTTGATTCGGTAAATTCCTTTGCAGCTCTGGTAAACATGAAACTGGTTATCATAATCCCTCTGGAGGCCTTAAGTGTCTGAATCTCTTCGTTGAATTCTCTTACCTGGGGCTGATCGATATTATCTGTGATTCTGTAGAAATGGATCAGTATGGGCATCTTCTTTGTATTACGCCATTGACCGGTTGATTTTTCGGTTGCTATGACCTGACATCCCAGTTTCGTAAGAGACTGATCTGATATGGACAGATTCATCCCTTCCAGAATCTTTTTACACAAGTCGAGGAAGTTCTGGTTTGAAGATGTGAGAAAATCTTTCATGCTGTCATTTTCTCTGAGATCCTGGAACTGGCTCAGTTTTTCGGCAACATCCTTAAAAGACTGTTTTACAGCATAGATCTTTTCCCACTGTTCAATCGCTTTGTCAATATTTCTCTGTTTTTCATGACACATGGCCAGATAGTACCGGGCAAAGAGGGTGGAGTCGTCTGGCTTTTCATTTGTCAGTTTCACAGCCCGTTCCAGTTCTGTTGCCCCCTTATCATAATTATTAATGGCGATGTAGCAGATCCCTCTTTCTATAAGAGCCTTTACCTTAAACTCGCTGTCTTTCTGTGCCTGCTCAAAGGACTGAATGGCTGAGGTGTAATTCTGAGTCTCCTTGTGCATCCTCCCCAGAAAAAAGTGAGCCTTGTAATTATCCGGGCGAAGTTTAATAGCCTTAGCCAGAATAATTTTGGCATCGTTATATCTCTTTCCCTTATAAAGAAGGGTCCCGAGGTTGAAATGGGCCTCAGAATTTCTGGGGTCCATATCAATTGTTTTCTTATAATATTGTGCGGCCTGAGCACCTTTGTTCCGTTTCTCAAAGAGTTTTCCCGCATTGAAGTAAAAGTCAGGGTTATGGGGCTCCATCTTTATCAGAAGCAGATACTCTTTAAGAGCCTCTTCGGGAAAGTTGAACTGATCGTAGAGTCTGGCAATATTGGGACGGAATTCGTTTTCTTTGCAGTATCCCTTGAAATCGTTTATATTCCCGACGGTTTTCAATTCCATGAGTGCCAGTTCGGCCTTGCCATCCTGTTCAAGAGCCTTTGCCAGAAGATAATGAGCCTCGGAATTTCGAGGTTCCTTAGCAAGAATCTGTTTGGCCATGCGTACAGCCTGGGCATTTTTATTTTGTTTCACAAAATCGGCCAGAGTGGTAACCCTTTTGGGAGCCATCACGGATTTGACGACAAAAAATATTGCTACTGATAATCCTGTACCGAAAATTATAATTAGAATGATGATTATACTCATTAATTCTCCGAAAAAACCCGACCTTATCAGAAGCTGACTTCATTGTATGGTAAAGGAAAGGATTTTTTTGTATGTTAATAATCTAAACAGTTTCTACGGATCTGTCAAACCAATGAGGGCTGAGGGAAATTATGGTTAACAAAGCATTTCCTATACTTTTATTTCTTTTTGTTTCTTCATTTCTTCAGGCTGCTGACTTTTATCAGGCAGGTTTGAAGGATTACAGGGAAGGCCGAAAGGAACAGGCTGTTCTCAATCTGAAAAAAGCACTGGATGAAGATCCCGCCAATGACGGTGCCTGCCTGTATCTGGGAGTCTTATATCAAAATATGGGCAATATCATAAAGGCTGAAGATTACTATACCCAGGGCCGTTTTATGAATGGTCTCAACTATAAGGATCTGACTTTCAATCTGGCTAATCTATATTTAAATCAGAAAAGATATGAGGAGTCGGAGCCTTTATATGCCAAACTTATTCTCAGTCCGGGTGTTCATAGAACCAATTCACTCCTGAATCTGGCAAATATGTCGGTTCAGACTGCAAAATATGAGAGAGCCGTGGATCTTTACCTCGAATATCTGCTGGAAGATCCTGATACTCCCCAGCGAGCCAATATAGAACAGATGATTTCTCTGCTTCAGCAGACAGTAGATTCTGAAGAACAGCGGCGTCTGGCCGAAGAAGAGCGAATCAGGACAGCCGAAGAAGCGGCAGAACAGCAGGAGCTTGCAGAGCAGGAACGTCTTGCAGAAGAAGCCAGACAGAGAATGCTTGCTGAGCAGAAGAGACTGGAAGAGGAAGCCCGTCAGAAGGCACTGCTGGACAGCATATTAAATAGTCTTGAATCCTCGGGACAACAGACGAAGAACTTCACTGCAGACAGTGAAAAAGTAGAAGAGAATTTTGAAGAATCGGATCTTGATGATTGATTCCTTTAATTAGAACGTAGGAGATAAAATGTTTGATGACAGACGAAAGTTTTTCATAATCGGAGGAGCGATCCTCCTTATATTGCTGCTGGGCGGACTTGCCTTTTTTATTCTGAAATCACCAGGTGGAGAATCAACAACTGTTGTCGTAGAGGACAGCGGATCATCCTCAAAGCGTGAAAATATCATGACCCTTGCCAAGGAATATATGGAGCAGCACCAGTATCAGAGAGCATTGGATCTCCTGGACAGTCTGCTTATTGAAGATGCCTCGGATGATGAAGCCAGAGATCTCCGGGATTCAATTCTTCAGGATAAGAAAGATTACGAAGAAGAACTTCGTCAGCAGGATCTTCAGAAACTGGAAGACCAGAATCAGCAGCTCCGGGACAGTCTGGATCAGCTGGGGAATTCCCTGCAGAATCAGGACGGAGGCGGTTCGGACAGAACTGCCGAAATCCTTGCACGTGAACAGGAGTTGAGACTCCAGAGAGAGCAGGAAGAGGCCCGTCGTGCTGAAGAGCTGCGGAAACAGCAGGATCTTGAACGTAAGGTCGAGTCCCTGGTACAGCAGGGGGAGGCCGCACTTGATGATGGGGATTTCGACCATGCCATAGATATGGCCCGTCAGGCACTTCTCCTGGACCCCAGTTCAGCAAGAGCCTCAGGCCTGAAACGTAAGGCGGAACAGGCTAAAAAAGATGCCGAATCCGCTGCTGAAAGACAGGCTCGTGAAGAGAAGGAACAGGCTATCCAGACTCTCTATGAGGATGGAAGCGATGCTTTGAAACGCGGTTCCTGGGCTGAAGCGGAAGCCAAAGGGCTGGAAATAATTAAGATGGACAGCCAGGATGCAAGAGGATATACCCTTGCCGGTCAGGCAGAGTACAGAGCTAATCCCGATTCTGCCGCTGCCAGAAGCAAGGCGAAAGATCATCTGAAAAAAGCCATCCAGCGGGATCCTTCCCACTGGGAAAACCTGGTGACCCTGGGGGATATCGCCGCTAAAGACGGGGACCTGCAGGAAGGTATCGACTATTATAAAAAAGCAATAAGCCTGAATGGACGGGATGCTGATCTTTACTATGAAATGGGTAAGATGCAGTATCGTTCCAGACAATATTCAGAGGCTCTTACCTCTTTTAAGAAATGCGAAGCAATCGATCCTTCCATTGAAGGTAACTATTTTGCCATGGGACTGACTAATCTCAAACTGGGACGGGATGCTGATGCCCTCTCTGCCATGAAGCTGAGTATTAAATATCGTCCCGATCATGCAGCATCCTACTGGGAGGCTGGAAAACTGTCTCTTTCTCAGGGGATTACATCAGGTGCAATCAGTTATTTTAAAAAGGCAACTGAACTTAAATCCGGTGAAAGTAAGTATTTCAGAAGTCTTGCCGCCGCCTACTATGTAAACAGCGATTATGATTCAGCCATTTCCACATACGAAAAGGCTGCTGCACTGGAACCATCAGATGGAGATATATATCAGAATATTGCCCTTATCCATATGGTGAAGGGAGATCACTCCTCGGCTCTGACCTCTGCAGCCAAGGCTATCAGGATAGATCCTTCAAACAGCCGTTATATCTACACCATGGGTGAGATTTCTGAAGCCCTGGGAATGAACGATCAGGCCATCCTTTCTTACAAGCAGGCCATAGCAGCTGATTCCTCATATGTAAAACCCAGAATAAATTTGGGAGTTCTCTATGATCAGATGGAGGATTATTCTACTGCTCTGACATACCTCAAGGAAGCAGAGCGCCTGGACCCCGGATCCTCCCTTGTCTATAACAATATGGGAAATGTCTTTACTCATATGGAAGATCATGATGCCGCGGTAGATGCCTATCAGAAGGCTCTGAAACTGACTCCCCAGGATGCGGAGATACAGTTTAACCTGGCTAAGGCTTATCTGAATGATAAACAGAATGAAAAGGCCCTGGTCACCCTGAAACAGGTGATTAAGCTGGACTCGAAAAACTGGGATGCCTGGGACAAACTGGCCCATGTGCAGTTTACACTGGGGATGAAGGATGAGGCAGCTGAGACGGTTGAGGATCTGCTGAAGAGGAATCCCTCCTATGAAGGTAAGGATGCCCTGCAGGAGATGGGCCAGTAATTCAGTGGCATAGATCGGCATAGATTGACCGAGGCAATATGTTGATATCACATATGATATCAGAATCTCAGCCTTGTGGATGAGCATAAAAGTGATATCACATATGATATCAGAATCTCAGCCTTGTGGATGAGCATAAAAGTGATATCACATATGATATCGTCTGCGGTATTCCAAAGCTGAGAATCCCGTCCGCCTGGAAAAAACGGGGAAAGTAATATTCATCCTGGACGTTGCAGGATAGTGGGTAGGAGAAAAGATTGTTACAGCAGACGCTGATTCCCTGCTGCTGTCAGGGCATAATGCGTCGCCATTCTCCGGCACTTAATCCCTTCAGGCTCTTGAATCTGCGGGAAAATACGGCATAGTTAGTATAGCCGACTGAGGCTGCAATGGCCTGAACTGTAAAATCAGTTTCTTTCAGGAGTCGGCAAGCCTGTTTCATCCGATATTCTATCAGGTAATCCCGGAGGCTGATTCCTGCCTTCCGGGAGAATAGTCTGGAAAAATAGCTTCGATCCAGACCGATGTATTCAGCTATGATTCCGGCAGTAATATTATGCTGATAATTCTGATGTATGTATTCTCTGGCAGCTTCAACATAATCGGGTTTCTTTTTTTGAGTGTCCTCAGAAGATTGTGATGTCTGGAAGAGTGAGCCCGGAGTGCTCGCTTTATTTATCAATGTTGAAAGTATCTGTAAGAACTTCTCTTCACATCTTCCGGAGGATTCCCGGTCTCCATTTTTAAAGTGATTCATTATCTTTATCATTAGAGAAAGGGTTTCATCTGAAGGTGATGATCTGAATATCACAGGATGAGAACTTACCGGTAAAGAGAGAATCCGTTGTCTGGGACCAGCAGAGAATGCAAGCCACCGGTAGGTCCATGGCTTCTCTTTTGATGCCCTATAATAAATCTTTGAATGGGGTGGGAAAAGGAAACAGTTGCCTGCCTCAAGAGCTGTTGTACTGTTTGAAGAGTTTCCGACGACACCATTTCCTTTCTCTACATAGTGGATAAGAAAGTGATTACGTATCCCTCTGTAGCTATGTCCCGGTGAACACTCTTCTCTTCCTGTAAAATGGAGGGAAAAGAAAATTCCTTCAGGGTAGGGATTATAAATATCATTTGGGTGCATCATTCAAACAAAATGTCATGGTATGTCACAAAATACAATATTAAAATCTAATTCCTGCCCTATAATACAACAAATGATCATGCCTTGGAGTAGATATATATGAAAAATAAAAAACCAATTATGGGCTGGAGCAGCTGGAATCATTTCAGAACTGATATTTCTGAAGAGATGGTAAAAGGGCAGGCTGATGCTATGCTTGCTACAGGTCTTATGGATGCCGGATATTCATTTGTCAATATTGATGATGGTTACTTCGGAGGCCGAAAAGAAGATGGAATGCTTTTTGAAGATCTGGATAAATTTCCTTCAGGAATGAAATCTCTTGCCGACTATATTCATTCAAAAGGCCTTAAAGCCGGAATCTACAGTGAAGCCGGATGTAATACCTGTGCTTCCTATACAAAATTGGATAATTTTGATCCCAAGGGGAAGGGTGTCGGACTTTATGGCTTTGATAAGAAGGATATTAAGCTCTTTTTCAAGGACTGGGGTTATGATTTTCTCAAGGTTGACTGGTGCGGAGGATTGAGGCAGGGGCTGAATGCTCAAAAGCGGTATAGTGAAATATCAGCTCATGTCAGAGAAATAGCACCTGATGCCGTATTTAATGTCTGCCGATGGAAATTCCCCGGTGAATGGGTTGCAGATATAGCTGACAGCTGGCGGATCTCCGGAGATATTGAGCCGAAATTCGGCCCGGCCATTATACCTGGTACAATAATGAATATTGTTGAAAAGAATAGAAAACTTGCACCTTATGCCGGTCCCGGTCATTACAATGATATGGATATGCTTCAGGTGGGACGGGGAATGAGTGAAGATGAGGATAAGGCGCACTTTTCAATGTGGTGTATGATGTCCAGTCCTCTCCTTGCAGGAAATGACCTGAGAGATATGAGCCCACAGACTATTTCTATTCTGACCAACCCGGATCTTATTGCCATCAACCAGGATGCTCTGGGACAGCAGGCTGTAAGGGTTAAAAAACGCTTTGGAATCCAGATCTGGTATAAAGCTCTTGAAGGTGGAAGGACTGCTATTGCAGTACTGAATACTACGGGACGAATCCGCAAGCTGGAGATTGATCTCTCTATATGGTTTAACACAGAAACTGTGAGAGAGTGCTGGAGTGGGGAGACCTATGATGTGAACCAGCAGGGAGAGTTGAAACTCAACCCCCACGGTATTGCCGTTTTCCTTAATTAATTCCTGAAAATAAACATTGACAGTTTATGTAAAGATCTCTTAACATAAGAACGTAAAGAAATCTTTACATAGAGAATGCTCTAGTCAATAACAGTATTCAAAAAAGGAGTTAATTATGAAGAATCTTTCAAAAAGATCAATTTTTGCTCTTCTGGTTTTTCTGCTTGCAGGTAATTTCCTGTTTGCCACAGGTAGCCAGGAAGAAGTAAGCCCCGAACCCGCAGTTGTAGTGGAAGAAGTTCCCATGACCCATGATGAGCTTGTAGCCGCAGCAAAAGCTGAAGGCAAGGTCGTTGTCTACTCTGTATCAAGCCGTATTGCCAAGGCCGCTGAAGCTTTCACAGAAAAATACGGTATCGAAGTTGAAGCTTCCAATATGAAAGACTTTGAACTGGTTGAAAAAATATCCAAAGAGGGAAGTACAGGAGCTGCAGGTGCGGACTTTGTACTCTGCCAGGATGGCGGACGAATCATGGGCGAGCTTATGAACCTCGAGTATCTGTACAACTATGTACCCCCCACAATGGCCGATACCATTCCTGTAGAATTCCAGAGCCCTCTGGCTTTTGCTTTTATCAATAAGGTATTTATCTTTAATGACGAAATGTCTTCCGACTATCCCTTCACAAATATCTGGGCCCTTACCACCGAAGAGTGGAGAGGTCATTTTCAATTCAAAAACCCCTTCCAGGAAGGTGTTAATGCCAACTTCCTGACCATGGTTACAAAACCAGAAGTTGCGGATCAGATTGCTGCAGCCTATGAATCCTATTTCGGAAAGAAGATTGAACTGACTTCCCCCAACGCCGGTTACGAGTGGATCAAGATGATTCTTGAGAATGATCTTATTCTCACAACTTCCGACACAAAAACAGCCGAGAGCATCGGTATCAAGGGACAGAATAAGAAAAACAATGCAGGTCTCTTTGTATACTCCAAGTTCCGCTACAAAGAATCAAAGAATCTTGCACTTGAGCCAATCATGGAGGTTGAGCCTTTCTCAGGTTTCTACTATCCCATCTATGCTCTTATGAGCAACAATGCTGCAAGTCCTGCGGCTGCCAAACTCTTTATCGAGTTTCTGTTGACTCCAGAAGGATTTGCTCCCTGGAGCAGCAATCTGGGAACTTACTCCTCCAACCCCAATATTCCCCTTCAGCCCAAGGACCATCCTATGACAACATGGGTAGACATCCTTGTTGAAGAAGATCCTACCTACTGTTTTGAGAACAGAGCGGATGTTGAAGAATTTCTGAACGAGTATATTTACTGATAATTGTTTCAGCAGGGAGAAGTCTCTTTTTAGAGGGACTTCTCCTTTTTTTATCTAAATAAGGAAATGAATAGTGAATTATTTAAATAAGGCCAGATCCTTTCTGAAGAAACCTCATAATGTCATTCTGGTTTCACTGGCTTTTATACTGACATATCTGACGGTTATCCCGATGATCACCATCATTCTGGATACTTTTACGGTTCATCAGTCTGAACTGATGCGGGTCAAAGGGGCCAAGGTCGGTGATTTTACACTCTATCACTGGACCAAGGTACTTTTCTCTTCTGCCAGCAAGAAGATTTTCTATGAACCCTTTCTTAACACCATGTTTGTCTCCTTTGGTACATGCTTTATAGCTATCTTTCTGGGAGGTCTGGTCGCATGGCTTGTGACCAGGACAAACATAAAATACAAGGGGATTATTTCCACTCTGTTTATCTTTCCCTACATAATGCCTTCCTGGACTCTTGCCATGGCATGGCTCAACTTTTTTAAGAACTCCAGGGTCGGTGGATCTCCGGGGCTTTTTACTTCTATTACGGGGATTGAAACTGCCAACTGGTTTGCCTACGGGCCTTTTCCGATCATAGTGGTACTGGGGCTCCATTATGCTCCCTTTGCCTATATTCTGATTGGTGGAATCCTTCGGAATATGGATGCCAACCTTGAGGAAGCAGCCCTTATTCTAAAGGCAAGCAGAGCCAAGATCATGAGGAAAATCACAATCCCCATTGTACTGCCGGCCATGCTTTCCACTTTTTTACTTGTATTTTCAAGTGCAATGAGTGCCTTTGCTGTACCTGCTTTTCTGGGTACAACAGTCCGTTATCAGGTTCTTACCACTCAGATGTACAGAACATTGAACGGCCTTAATCCCGGGTACGGATATATTATGGCCCTGCTTATGATAGCCATCGGTATTCTTATTCTTGGTGTGAACCAGTGGATTATCGGTACCAGGAGATCATTTACAACCATTACAGGTAAGAGTTCTAATATCTCCCTTATTAACCTGAGGGGATTCAGATCCACGATCTCTGTGATTGTTCTGGGGATGATTCTTCTTGTCTGTATTGTTCCTCTTATCTCTTTTGCAGTTGAATCCTTCATCATGGAGCCGGGTAACTACTCATTCAGTAATTTTACTACACTGTTCTGGGTCGGTGCGGGTGATCCATCCATTGCTAACAGTGAGCCGGGAATTCTCAGAAATCCCTCTATTTACAAAGGGTTGTGGAACAGCATCAGGCTTTCTCTACTTGTGTCTCTGATTTCAGGTTCCGTGGGTATCCTTGCGGGATATGCTATTGTTAAAAAGAAAAATACAAAACTTTCATTAGCAGTTAATAATCTTGCATTTTTCCCTTACCTGATGCCCAGTATGGCATTTGGAGCCATCTACCTCTCTATGTTTGCCGTTAAAAGAGGTTTTATTCCTCCCATGTACGGAAGCTTTGCCCTTCTTGTGCTGGTGGGTTCTGTTAAGTATCTTCCCTTTGCCTCCAGAGCCAGTGTGGGAGCCATGCATCAGCTGAGTAATGAAATTGAGGAAGCCGGGATTATTCAGGGAATCCCCTGGAGAAAACGGATGATGAAGATTATCATTCCGATTCAGAAGTCCAGTTTTCTATCGGGCTATCTTCTTCCCTTTATCTCCTGTATGAGAGAATTGTCACTCTTTATTCTGCTGGTCACACCGGCTACCAAAATACTGACCACAATGCTCTTTCAATACAACGAGAAAGGCTGGAGCCAGTATGCCAATGCCATCAATCTGCTCATTGTTCTCTTTGTCGTTTTAAGTAACGTCATTGTGAACCGCATCACAGGTGCATCAATCGATAAAGGAATAGGGGGGCAGTAGAATGCCGGAAATTATACTAAAGAATATTACAAAAAGATTCGGGAAATCCATTGCTGTAGATAATCTGAATCTGGAAATAAAAGACAGAGAATTCGTAACACTGCTGGGTCCTTCAGGATGTGGTAAAACCACAACGTTGAGGATGATAGCCGGTCTGGAAACACCCACAGAAGGTGAGATCTATATCGATGGGAAATGTGTTTTCTCTTCAGAAAAAGCAATCGATATTTCACCTGATAAGAGAAACGTGGGGTTTCTGTTTCAAAACTATGCTCTCTGGCCTCATATGACCGTCTATAAGAATATCTCCTTCGGACTTGAAAATATGAAGTGGGATAAGAAGCGCATTGAAGATAGAGTTACAGAACTCCTGACAACATTGAGAATTGAAGAATTCAGAGACCGATATCCAGCGGAACTTTCCGGTGGACAGCAGCAGAGAGTCGCCATTGCCAGAACCCTGGCAACAGGTCCTAAGATTCTGTTTATGGATGAACCCCTGAGTAACCTGGATGCCAAGCTCAGAATGGAGATGAGAACAGAGCTGAAGAGGCTTCATGTTGATACAGATTCCACCTTTGTCTATGTGACCCATGACCAGCTGGAAGCCATGACTCTCTCAACAAAAATATGTCTTTTAAAGGAGGGACTGCTTCAGCAGTTTGATCCTCCCATGGATGTGTACCGCCGTCCCTCAAATTACTTTGTTGCCGATTTTGTCGGATCTCCCAATATCAATGCCCTTACAGTTAAGGGGAGTTCGGTCAATCTGGATGAGATTAAACTGAGCAGCGGGGAACTGGAATTCCTTTTTGTTCCTTCATCTTCGAGCATCAGTCTCGAAGAGGGACAGGAACTGCTGCTGGGGATACGTCCGGAAGATATTTCAATAAGCGATGACGGTGATGTGGAGGCTGCTATTTATTCAACTCTGCCTTCGGGAATGGAGACCATAGTTAAGCTTGAACTGGAAGGCATGATGCTGACCTGTGTCGTATTTGGATCGGTAGATTTTGAGATGGGTGAAAAAGTAAAGATCTCTTTCCACGGTGCACAAAATGTTCTCTTTGATAAAAAGAGTGAAAAAAATCTAGCCGTTGGTAAGTTGTTGTGATAAAGAGGAGGGTATGACTGAAAAGCAGAAGATACTTATAGTCGATGATGAAGATCATATCCTCCAGATGCTCCGTATGAATATGAAGAAACAGGGCTTTGATTCTTTCTGTGTTGAGTCTGGAGAAGAGGCCCTGTCCATCTGCGAAAGTGAAAAGCCTGATCTTATTCTGCTGGATGTCATGCTTCCCGGGATAGACGGTGTGGAAACATGCCGACGCCTGAAGAATCATCCTGACAGCCGGAGTATTCCGGTTATCATGCTCAGTGCCAGGAGCCAGGGGCAGGACAAAATAAACGGACTCATGGGGGGTGCTGATGATTATATCACCAAGCCTTTCAGTCTGGAGGAATTGTTTCTCCGTATCCGGGCGGCTCTCAGGCAGGTGGCCCTTCTCCGTGAGGAGAAGGCTGTAGAGTTTCGCTGCGGATCTCTCGTTCTGAATGCCGAGAGATATCAGGTCATATCAGATGATAGTAAAATTGATTTTACTTTGACTGAATTCAGAATCCTCCACCTTATGATGAAGAGTACTGATCGAACTGTTTCCAGAGAAATACTCTGCAGAGATATATTTGAAAAGGACCCCGGAGAGATCGGCAGGACCATGGATGTCCATTTTCGTAATATAAGAAAGAAATTGACAGATAATATGGTGAAAGATTGTGAGATCCTGACTCTCAGGGGAGAAGGGTTCCGGATGACAGGACCTGCATGAATGGAAAGAAACACCTCTATATTATATTGATTCTCCTTATAGTCCTTGCCCTGAGTGGTCTGTTTTTTTATCTCTATACAACCAATCTTTTTATCTCTTCTGTGAAGGCACGCGGCAGAGCTGATATCCGTCAGCTTGCTGTTCTTCTGGAAGATGATTCCGTGACTGCTCAGAGAACGGTGAAGCAGCAGGCAGCTCTGATGGATGCCCAGATTATCATTATCAATTCCGACTCTTATCTGATGGCTGATTCCCGTAAAAGTAATAGTGCCATCGCAGGAAAATATATTGATGCGGATATCTCTGAAGCAAAAAAGCATGGTCAAACACTGAGTTCAAGGCGTGATCATCGTGCCGGATTTTATATTATCACTGTAGCTGAGAAACTGACTGTTTCAAATCGAGAGATAGTAATTTCTGTGATCTACAGGATTAGGGAGACAGGGCAATTTTTCTGGGTACTTCTATTATTCCTTCTCATTTTGAGTGTCATTGTTGTGGTACTTGTCCTTGCCTATGCAAGACTTTCTGTACTTCAGTACAGGAAACCACTGAGTGAGTTTTTGAAGTTTACTCAATCATCGGGTGGCGGGATGAATAAAATCTCCGTTGAGTCGGAAACCCCGGAATTCCTTCTTCTGGCAGAGCAGTTCAACAATCTTGTGGATCGGTATAATCATCTGATAATTTCGGATAATAAAAAGAACAGCCGCATCAATACAATGCTGGCACATCTTAAAACCGGTATGCTTATGGTTGATGCTGAAAATTCCATCATCATGGTCAATCATGCCGCCGAGATGATACTGAGTCTGAACAAAGTCCATCTTTTTAAGATCCGGGATAAAGAGCAGGATCGAAACCAGACACTTGAAGTTATATTGAAAGAGTGTCTTGATGTAAATCAGACATATGAATCTACGTCGTTATCTGTTAAGACACCCGAAGATATACTCCTGGAAGTAAGTATTGATGCGGTGTTCAGTAAGTATGAACCAAATGAGCACAGCGGTTCTCTGGTGATACTTCAGGATGTGACCGAGATTCGAAGGCTGGAGAGGCTGAAAGATGATTTTGTGTCCAATGTATCTCATGAGCTTAAAACTCCTCTAACCATAATAATCGGTTTTGTGGAGACTCTTAAATCCTGGGGAAATCTTGATTCCGAGGACAGGAACACAGCGCTGAACATTATCGACATCGAATCTCAGAGATTGAAAAAACTGATCAATGAGCTTCTATTACTTTCACAGATAAACGGGGAGATGGGGGAGATCCGTAAGAAGTTATTTGATCCTGCAGACATCCTGGGAGAGCTTGTTCAATCTCTGGAACCCAGAGCTTTGGAGAAAAGTATTCATACGGAGCTTGATGTATCAGATGCTCTGGAACCCTTTTATTCTGTTCCCGGCTGGTTTCGGCAAATTATTATGAATCTCTATGATAATGCTCTCAAGTATTCATCTCAGAATTCAAAGGTGGTTATCAGTCTTTATGATATGGAATCAGGCAATGATCCTAAATATCTGGTTATTGAAGTCCGTGATACAGGAATGGGAATCCCTCCGGGGGATCTTGAAAAGATCTTTGAACGATTCTACCGGGGTGAAAAGAGAAAAAATAGAAATATCAGCGGCAGTGGATTAGGTCTGACTATCGCACAACATATGGCTGAGGAGCTCAAAGGCTTTATTGAGGTCGAAAGTGAAAAAGGAAAGGGCAGCTGTTTTCGTGTTATCCTGCCTCGACTGAAGGAGAACTGAAAAGTGGAATATAAGGGACATCTTTTATCAAAGAAAATAATTAAATCCTGTGATATCAGAGGGATAATAGACAAAGATCTGAACAGCATGGATTCTTATTTTATAGGCAGATCTTTTGCATCTTTTTTAACAGAACATGGACAAAAGAAATGTGTGGTAGGAAGGGATGGAAGACTCTCCTCTGAAGATTTTTCAAAGCAGCTTATTAAAGGGCTTCTTGATTCGGGAATTGATGTTACGGATATCGGTCTCGTTCCAGTTGGAACTGTATATTTCTCATTATCTTATCTGGATATTACCGCATCCGTGATGGTAACAGCCAGTCATAATCCTGCTGAATACAATGGATTCAAGTTTATCAGTAATAAGCTGCCCTTCCATGGTGATGATCTTACACGTTTGGAGCATATCTGTCGGGAGGGTGCTTTTACAGGAGGAAAAGGCCGGGTACAGGAAAAAGATATCAAGGCTGCCTATATTGACTATGTCCATTCATTTCTTAAGAAAGATAAGCCTTCAGATCTGAAGATCGTATGGGATCCGGGGAATGGAGCAGTCGCCTCTGTTATTAAGAAATTCACAGAAAATCTTCCGGGTGAGCATATTTTAATCTGTGCTGAAATAGATGGGAATTTCCCCAACCATCATCCTGATCCCTGTGTGGAGAAGAATGTGAGGATGCTGAAAGAGACAATTCTTAAACATGAAGCTGACTTGGGAATCTCATTTGATGGAGATGGAGACCGCCTGGCTGTTGTTGATGCAGAAGGACAACTTTACTATGGAGATCAGCTTCTTGTTCTCCTCGCTAAGGAGATTCTTGAGGATCATCCCTCTGCCGTAATTATGAGCGAAGTAAAGGCAAGCCGTTTCTTTATTGATGAAGTTGAAAGTATGGGAGGTAAGCCGCTTCTTTGGAAAGTGGGTCATACTAACCAGAAAGAAAAGATGCTGGAGATGGGTATCCATCTGGCAGGTGAAACCAGCGGTCACTTCTATTATAAAGAGAATGGTAATTTTGATGATGCCCTCTTTACAGCAGTGAAGGTTTTGCAGGTTTTTTATTCAAAACCGGATTCCCTGCTGAACATGAAAAAACGGATACCCTTATTCCATGACAGCGGTGAGATCCGTGTAAAGCTGCATGATAAGAATCCTGATTTGTTCCTTGATGGCGTTAAAAGATATTTAGATAATGCCGGGGATGAGTACTCTGATGTAGATGGAATCCGAAGAGAATCCAATCATGGATTCTGGATAATCCGGAAATCTAACACTGAGCCTCATCTTACTGTCCGCTGTGAAGATAAGTTCCAGGAAGGTTACAACGAGAGCCTTACTCTGATAAAAGAGCTCCTGCACGCCTCCGGTTTGAAGTCAGGCGCCCTTTCTTAGTCATTCTCAATTGTCTTTACCGGGGAAGCAGATATATACAATTGAATCAATAATCCGGGTGTTGTAGATTTTTAATCTATCACATGCCGGTGAGTGGGTGGCTTCTCCAGATTTGATATTAAAACGTCCCTGATGTGCGGGGCACTCAATGCTCTCTCCGATGACCATGCCTTTGCTGAGCAGGGCTCCAGCATGGGTGCATCTTGCATCACTGGCAAAAAAATTACCCCCGATCCTGTAAACCGCATATTCCTTACTTTCGTATTTAAAGGGGAGTACCCCGTTTGATTTGAGTTCTTCCGCTTTAATGGAAGAGACCCAGAATCCTTCTGCATCCTCAAATATTCTTATTTCCCTTTCTCCACTGTTTTCATCAGTTTTTGAGCTCTTCAGCTGGGGAAGAACAGGTGTCACATGATAATCTGATTCTTTCTGCTGTTTTATGATTGTAGGTATCAGTTCTTTATAGGCTGCCCACACACTCTTATATGGCCTGGGCAGCTGGTCTTTGACCTCATTGTTCAGCTTAGAGAGGGCATGGAAGGGGACACCCGGATATATATGGTGCTCTATATGATATTCCATATTCCAGTAGAAGAAGGAAAGGATCGGGTTTACTTTGACATTTCTGGTACAGAGACGATGATCATAGACATTTTCTTCCAGTCCAACATGCTGAGTATGGTTGAGCATTGTCGGTATAAAGGCCCCGTAAAACCTGGCAAACAGCGTAAACACCAAAGGTAGAAAGGTCTGGAAATATATAGAGGAAAATATGATGGCAGCATAACCGAGAACCCATAATCTGGAGCTCCAGATCATCTTTTTCCAATCAGATTCGGGAACAAGATTCTCTGTGTATGAGTCAATTATTCCAAGGGCATGTTTGATAATGGGTATGGGTTTTATAATCCCTATACCGAAGAACTGACCAAGGATAACAGATATCTTTATGGGCCTTGGATTGGGTACCTCAGGATCAACATCGGGGAAATAGGTATAGGTATGATGCTGGGCATGTCCCCATCTGTCAAAAATCGGCTCTGCACCGTGAGCAAAGGCTGTTATCCAATGGACCGATTCATTCAGGGCATTGGATTTGAAGGGAGTTCTATGATGGGTTTCATGCATGACATGATTAAGAAAACAATAGACTGTCCCATAAGCAAAAAATGAGGGATACATCCAATACGTTCCTATAAGTCTAAAAGATAGATATCCCAAAGCTATAAGAACCGTAAGATGCAGGGATATCCGGATCAGCCCTTTTGAATTACTTCTCTCCATAAATTTCAGAAGGGTTTCTCTCTCTATGTCGCAGCTGTACCACTTTTCGAACTTATTCTCCATACTTCCTCCGTTTATCATCTCTGATTAAAATTATAAGGCAATATCATGGGGATCTACTATGTAATAATTGGGAATACTTATTTCAAAAATGGGAATAGTTCTGAAGTTTTATATGAATGGCCAATATATCATTATTCAATTATAGCTACCGACAATGATTACAATGAGAGTCAAACCAGCCTTCCATCTACAGAATATCCCCAAAAAACTCACTTTTTATCCATATGACATCAATTTCATCCTTTTGGTCGATAGAGAATTCTCAGGTCCGGCTTTAGTATATTTCGATTAGAGAATAACAGGAGTTCACTATGAGTCGAAAATACAATTCCGGAATATTAGTATGAAACTGAAGTATCAATTTCTTTTACCTGTTTTGCTAACTATTGTTTTGATTATGTCTGCCCTTTCTATCATCACATTTGTGGCAACAAAGAGTGAGATAACAGATATTGTTGGAAACAGCCTGGAACAAATAACAGACTCATTACATAGATCTACAAATGAGTTTGCCATTGAATCAATAAATAGTATTAAAGTTTTGACTCTGAATGACCAGTTCAAAGAGATACTCAAGACCAATAATGAAGAAACCAGGAATGATACAAATCAGACTCTTCTTGCCAGCATTGATTTAATGCCGCAGTTTGAGATACTGGCTTTGACAGATACAAATGGGGCCATTATAGCCTCAAATGACCCAACCCAGGTCGGATCCCTCAATGTGGCTGACCGTGCCTATTTCAGGGCATCCATAAATGGAGAGTATTTTTCTTCGGAAATCATTAATAGCAAAATTTCTAATCAGCCGGTGTTTGTTGTCTCAACACCTATTCGGGTAGATGGTGTTATCCAGGGAGTATTATTCGGATCACTTAAAATGAATGAATTTATTTCAACTCATATCACACCCATAGTCATTGGCCGTGAGGGTTATGCTTATTTGATGGATGAGACAGGCCTGCTGATTGCCCACCCCCAAAAAGAAAAAGTATTGAAGGAAAATTTATCCAGGTACGATTTTGGATTAAAGATTCTTGATAAGAAAAATGGGACTTTTTCTTATGTCTACGAAAATGTGATGAAAACCGTAAACTTCAGAACAATTGAATCTAAAGGATGGATTGTCGCTGTTACGGCAAATGAGAAGGATATTTATTCCGGTGTCATTAAGATAGCTAAAATATCAATTATTGCTACAATGCTTAGTATCCTGCTTTTGACAGTGGTGATTTTTCTGATCGTCCAATCTATTGTGAATCCCATTAATAAGGTCGCTGCATTTGCACATCTGATTTCAGAAGGAGATTTGACCAGTTCTCTTGATACCAAATTGATACTGCGGAAGGATGAGATAGGGGGACTATTTTCTTCTTTAGACAAAATGAAAGGGCAATTTACCAAGATTGTTAATGAAATTATGAACGCAGTAGATAATGTTGCCTCAGGAAGCCAGCAGCTCAGTTCTACCGCCCAGCAAATGTCTGCAGGAGCCGCAGAACAGGCGGCCTCTGCAGAAGAAGTGTCGGCCACAATGGAGCAAATCAGTTCGACCCTGAGACAAACCACAAGCAATACCATTGAAACAAGTGAACTTTCAAAAAAGGCGGCCGCCGATTCAGGTTCCGGTGGAGAGGCTGTAGATAAAACAATAGAAGCAATGAATATGATCTCCGATAAAATTTATATAATTGATGAGATCGCCCGAAATACCAATTTACTGGCACTCAATGCTGCTCTCGAAGCTGCACGAGCCGGAAATGAAGGGAAGGGCTTTGCTGTAGTTGCTAAAGAAGTTCGCAAGTTGGCAGAGCAGAGCCGGAGTGCTGCAAAGGAGATAATTGAACTGAGCAAGACCAGTGTGAAGGTCGCAGAAACAGCGGGTAGTCTCTTGAGCAAAATACTGCCGGATATTCAAAAGACTGCCGTTCTTATACAAGAAATCAGTTACTCCAGCAATGAACAAAACACTGGTGTTGAACAAGCCAGTACAGCCATAAGGCAACTCGATGAAGTCATTCAGCAGAATGCATCCTCATCAGAAGAAATGGCTGCCATGTCTGAAGAACTCTCCAGCCAGGCTGATCAGTTAAGGTCATCCATGGGGTTCTTCAAGATAAATAATGACACCATCTCCATGAGCTTAAACAAGGAACTCCTTATTTCTTAAAACTGGATGTTTATTGACCAGGCGATTGAAGATTTAAATGGAATACAAAATAGCTGCAATAACAGACAATGTTGCAGTCTTAGCCCTTCGTAAAAAATAGGGGTGTGATTACTCCTCTGAAGGGTTAGGCACAATCATATAGACTGTATCCATAAACCTTCAGAGAAGTTGTATTCCTAATTTAAGGCTTCATCCAAGATACGGAAAATTTCTTTTTCCCCTTCGGTTTTATTTGAAATTACGGTTAGGGTTAGATTCTCTTTTAAGATATATTTGGATTTAAATCCTATGCCTACATCGCAGCCTTCCATCAAGAGAGATGTGCCAGAATCGGAACTGGGAAGATAATAGCCGAAACTGTAATCACATTTTTCGCTGATTTTAACCTGCGATTGAAGATACCCTTTCAAGGTTTCCTTTGAAAGGATTTTTCCTGAGAGAAAAGCTTTCCAAAACCGATGAATATCATCAGATGTTGAGTACATTCCCCCATCTCCTCCACCACGTATAGGCAGGTGGTATATATTGCTAACAAGCTGACCTTCAACACTGGTATAGCCCAGAGCAGTATTTGCAGGAAGGTCATTAAAAGAATAGAACCCGGAATTTTTCATTCCAGATGGTTCCAGAACATATTTTGTCATGAAATCCCTATAGAGCATTCCTGAAATCCGTTCAATTATTATTCCCAGAAGAACATAGCCTCCATTGGAGTAGGAGAAACGTTTTCCCGGATTAAATTTTGGGGATTTACCAGTGAAGAGAGGCCAATAATCGCTGGGGTTTTCTAAATAACACCAGGGGATTTCTACACGATAGTTATCAAAATCCTCAACAGTTTCTTCATCATAATAGTCATACATGCCTGATGTATGTTCCAGCAGGTTTTTAATCGTAGCCCCTGGATCAATAAAGGAGTATTTCTGTCCCAATAAATCAAGCATTGTTGACTCAAGAGTTAGTTTCTTATGATCCATTAAAACACCAATGGCTACGGAGGTGAAAGACTTCGTCCCAGATGCCAAACCAAAGGCTGTATCTGTTGAATTCATCACTTGATTAGACTTTTCCCGAAAACCGTAACTCTGATGAATAAGAGTTTCATCATCTTTCCTCAGGGAGACCACTCCCCAGAAATCCTGTTTTTGAGCTGCTGATTCTATTTTCTTAATTAATTTGTTCATTCAAGTATCCTTTGTATATTAAGGCTACTCGCGGCTATTTAAAGGTCACCCTTTCTTTTCAGCCCGATTGAATAGATTTTCGATAGTTTATTTTATCATATTTGATTGGTCAATAGAATGAATAATATTCGCTGCATGAATCAAAATAATACAGCATTATGCCTATGGAAATGAAGATCCTTGTTTCAATGTGATCAATAGCGAGGAAAATCATTTTAGTAATAGGCTCCAGTCCAGATTACATAAAAATCTTTTAAGCTCTGGATGAAGCGGCTGGTAATCTTCATCTCCATATTTCACCCATTTAAAGCACTTTGTTCGTCAGAAAGTTTAACATTGAAAACAGAAGAGTATGAAAGTATTCCTTTTACTCCCTAATACACTGCTTAACATCCTTCCCGAAAACCGCTTCTGATAACGGCCTTCTGTCTATTTGGTTCAAGATTAAAAAGGCACACTACAAAATAAACAGCATATAAATTCTTTCCTCTGAAGATCATATCTTATAGAAAAGAGGATCAAATACTCGCTATCCAATTTTTGCTGATTTATACTTTAGGTTTAATACTAAGGGGAATTTTATGCTCTTAAAAAAAGGAATTAGTTTTTGGGGTGTTTTTAGTATTGCCTCCGGTGCAATGATCAGCTCAGGAATATTTATTTTACCAGGACTCGCTTTTTCAAAAGCAGGACCAGCCGTATTTATTTCATATTTTATTGCTGGTTTTCTAGGACTGATAGGGATATTAAGTGTTATTGAATTATCTACAGCTATGCCGAAAGCCGGTGGTGATTATTATTTTATCAATAAGACATTTGGACCTATGTTTGGTACAATCTCCGGATTTTTAGGTTGGTTAGCATTATCTCTGAAAAGTTCATTTGCAATCTTTGGTTTATCAGAAATTATTTATTTATATACAGGAATCTCTCCGATAATTTCTGGTCTTATATTATGCATATTTTTTGTTGTTATAAATATTAGAGGAGTAAAAGAAGCTGCCATTTTTCAAACAGTAATGGTAATTGGTTTATTCTCTCTAATGTCTGTTTATATAATCATTGGCTTACCCAATGTAAAAATATCGCATTTTACTCCTCTTCTCACAGTTGAAATCAATGAAATATTGATCACGGCTGGTTTTATTTTTATATCATTTGGAGGATTATTGAAGGTAGCCAATGTTTCGGAAGAAGTAATAAACCCAAAAAGAAACATCCCTCTTGGCATGATATCCTCTGTAATTGTTGTTACAATTTTTTATACATTAATTACTTTCGTAATTACCGGAACGTTAGAACCTGACATATTTATGGGCTCTTTGACACCTGTTGCTGATTCTGCAAAAATTATCATGGGGAATCCTGGGTATGTAATTATAATAATAGCCTCCATGCTGGCTTTCTTTACAACTGCGAATGCGGGAATAATGTCTGCGTCTCGATATCCAGTGGCTCTCAGTCGAGATCAGTTATTACCTCGTCAGCTTGGATCTGTAAATATGAAATACAAAACACCAACAATTGCGACAATTATTACGGGGGCAATTATATATCTTTCTTTATTACTACCACTGGAGATGCTTGTAAAATCAGCTTCAACAGTAATATTAACATCCACAGCTGTCCAAGATAAAATTGCTTCATAAAAACAGCCCCATTTGACCATCTGAAAAAAACATTGATTCTGCCATTGGTTTTGGCTTATTCAACCATAGCCAGATATCTTTTTTCATGAACAATAG